>CACYBG010000073.1 GCA_902772605.1 uncultured Spirochaetaceae bacterium | reverse complement strand
TCCGTCAACGAAGCATATTTTCTAGAGGGCGGCAAATTCAACAGGACCGGCTGGGTTTTCGGCGCATACCTTGAATAGGAAACAGTGAAAAAGGTGAGGAAGGAAAAATGATTTTCAACGGAATTAAATCGGCAATAAATTTCATTTCAATTTGTATAGTTGAACTTCGAGCAGATGATTGCACCTAAGGATTTTCCGGATAAGGGCATACTTCAATTTTTCGTAAAGCCTGATGATTTGAAGAAAAGGGATTTTTCAAATGTCCTCTATAACTGGGATTGCTGTTAATTTTTTCTTTAAACGGAAAAGTCCCTCTGAAAACTAATGATTTCCAGAGGGGCAAGTGAAAATGGCTTTATTATTCGTTGTCCTGCAATGCGTCGTATCCGCTTTCACCCGTACGGACTTTTACAACGCTGTCTACTGGATATACGAAAATCTTTCCGTCTCCGATGTGGCCCGTGAAAAGAGCCTTTTTGGCTGCTTCGACAACAGTATCGATTGGAACCTTGCTTACTACTATTTCAACCTTGATTTTCGGAACAAGATTGATTTCAACCGGAACTCCACGATAGTATTCGCTCTTGCCTTTCTGCATTCCGCAACCCATTACGTTTATGACGGTCATTCCGGTAATGCCGATGGAGTTCATGGCTTCCTTCAATTCGTCGAACTTGTTCTGGCGCGTTATGATTACAATCTTGTGCATGCTTGCATTTGATGATGCAGGTTTTGTAATCGGTGCTTCAGCAGTTTCTGTTCCTGGAATCTTTACGCCGAATTCCTTTGCTTCCTTGATTTCTTCGGAACTGTAGGAAATTGCAAATCCTGCGTAAGAAGAATCAAGTCCGTGTTCAAGCTTATCCAATCCGATGATTTCCTCTTCCTTCGTAACCCTAAGACCCATCGTCTTTTTAATGAGCCAGAATACAAGGGTGATTGTAACGACCGTCCAAAGAATCGTAACGCCCATTCCACCGAACTGCTTTCCAAGCTGACCGAATCCGCCACCGTAGAAGAGACCTTCCTGAATTCCGGCTGCAGAAAATCCCGGTGCAGATTTCGTTGCAAAAAGTCCGACGGCAATCGTTCCCCAGATACCGTTGAGCATGTGGACTGCAACTGCACCGACCGGATCATCGATGTGAAGTACATAGTCCAAAAGCCATACGCCGAATACTACGAGGAATCCGGATACGATTCCGATTATTGCGGCTCCTGCACAGTCGGTTACATCACAAGGTGCGGTGATTGCAACAAGACCTGCGAGCGATGCGTTAAGACACATGGATACATCCGGCTTACCGTACTTGATCCAGGTGAAAATCATCGTAGTTACCGTAGCAACTGCAGGCGCAACCGTTGTCGTAAGGAATACTGAACCAAGGGTTGGAACGTCTGTTGCTGCAGCTCCGTTGAATCCGTACCAACCGAGCCAAAGGATGAATACACCGAGTGCACCGATTGTGATGTTGTGGCCAGGGAATGCATTGACCTTCGTAACCTTTCCCTTTGAATCGCGGATGAACTTTCCAATCCTCGGTCCTTCCATCCATGCACCGATCAAGGCACATATACCGCCGACCATGTGGATGCAGTTTGATCCTGCATAATCGTGGAAGCCCCACTGTGCAAGGAATCCGCCGCCCCAAACCCAGTGAGCTTCAATCGGATATATGACGGCACTGATTATTGCTGAATATACGCAGTATGATGAGAACTTCGTCCTTTCTGCCATTGCACCGCTGACGATTGTTGCCGTCGTTGCACAGAAGACAAGGTTGAAAACGAAGTTTGAATAGTCAAACGTTGCATATTTTGTGAAAACCCAGAAATTTGGTTTTCCGATTATGCTCCAGATTCCCTTGCTTACTTCGCCGGTTTCCGGATCTGTATATGAAAGCATGAAACTTGCACCGATGAGAAACCACATTACGGTTCCGATACAGAAGTCCATGAGGTTTTTCATGATGATGTTGCCGGTGTTTTTTGCACGCGTGAATCCTGCTTCGACCATTGCAAAACCGGCCTGCATCCAGAATACCAGTGCGGCACCGATAAGGAACCACACGCTCCAGAGTCCACCTTCCACATCAGCGATTTGCTGAGCCAATTGCGTTATATCCATAGATACCCCCGTAAAAATTAAGAAAAATGTTTCTGCATTTTGATTCGTTGGGTAGAAGAAAACCGCCCCGTACGCACGATTTTCATCTATACTCCAAAAAATAAAGGCGCATGATTTTCGGAAATAAATCCAAAAAAAATGCGCCATTGCATTGATTTGTAAAGGACAAAAAAAACGACGTGATGGGAATTAACCGATCACGTCGTCATTGACTTACATCCTCATCGTAGTGTTTTAAGAATAAATAGTCAATATGTTTTTGATTTTAATTTTTATTTTTTGGCTCCTATCATTTTTTTGTTTTATAGATTAAATGTCGAGTTTTGCAATTTATTGAATAATTTGAAAACATGCATTGTCTGGTAAATGCAAAACTTGACATTCGACCTTATAAATTTAAATCTCAAATGCAAAAATCAATTTTACGGAATTGCATCAAAGCAATGGCGAAGAATTTAATTTAGCTGTATACTGTTTTCATTGAATTGAAGAAATTTAGGGAACCGCTGATTAATACACGAAGCATTAATCAGCGGTCCCAGCAATTTCTCATAATTCTTTATAATATAAGGAATTATTGCGAAATTGCGGATGTTATTGTTAACACTGAACAATCCGCTTTCGGATTATTCAGTGTTTCCTTAAAACCAAGGGGTGATGTCGAAATGAAAAACATTGGATTTATCGGAATGGGAAATATGGCTTTGGCCATTGCCGAAGGATTCATTAAATCGGGAAAGGTAAAGGGTGAAAACATTTTTGCCTATGCACCGAATCAGGAAAAATTAAAGTCGAACGCTGCAAAAATCGGATTCAATGCCGAAGATTCAGTTTCCAAAATGATTTCAAAATGCGATGCCGTAATCGTTGCATGCAAACCGTATCAGATAAAGGACGTGCTCGGAGAAAAGGGCGGAGACGTTCAGACTGCATTGAAAGGCAAGGCCCTTATTTCCGTTGCAGCCGGATGGGTTCATTCCACGTTTCATGAAATACTTGGAGACGATGTAAGGATTCAGTGCATAATGCCGAACACTCCTGCTTTGGTCGGTGAGGGTGTAATGCTTTTTGAAAAACAGAACTCTCTTTCGGAGCAGGAACTTTCACAGGTTAAGGAACTTTTTTCTGCACTTGGAATAATTGAAGAACTTCCGACAAACCTGATGGGAATCGGAGGCGCAATCAGCGGATGCGGACCTGCATTCATGGATTTGATTATGGAAGCTTATGCCGATGCCGCCGTTAAATATGGAATTGCACGTCCGACTGCATACAGGCTCGTGGCTCAGACAATGCTCGGAAGTGCAAGACTTCAGCAGGTTACGGGAAATCATCCGGGCGTATTGAAGGATGCCGTCTGTTCTCCAAGCGGAACGACAATCCGTGGCGTAGACTCTCTTGAAAAAAATGGATTGCGCGGTGCATGCATTTCAAGCATTGATGTAATAATGGATTTCAAATCAGGAAAATGAATTTAAGGTCTTTTCCGAGCTGAAAGTTTAGGGAATTGCTGATTGATACGGAATGCATTAATCAGCAGTTCCTTGGCTTGAATCGGAGTTGCGGCTATGGTCGTTATGACAGCTTTCGCATGAATCAAAATAAAAGACTTCTTCGAATTTCTTTTCCAATGCAATGCAGATGATCAATGCCAGCTTTGCAGTCGGACAGAATTGACCGGTCTCGATTGAACTGATGGTATTCCGTGAAACTCCGACCATCTGTGCAAGATCGGACTGTGAAAGCTTTTTTTCTGCACGGATTTCCTTGAGGTGATTTTTAAGCGTCAGGGAATCATTTTTCTTAATCATCTTTTTTCTTCCAGAACCTTAGGGAACCGCTGATTAATACACGAAGCATTAATCAGTGTTTCCTTAGCAATGAAAATCGTTATGAAAGGCTTAAAATTGAATTTCCTTTTCATTGACAGTCTTACCTCTTTTTTATGTCGATTTGTGAGGACGTGTGATGATTATCTTGCGTTTAATTTTCCCGTCAGTTCCAATATGAAGACAACCGTCAATGCAATGAAAACAAGAAGATAGAAAACGGCAACGAAAAGTTCGTGCAGCTTTTTTCTCTTGATGAATTTAACGGTGAAGGCTACGAAAAGCATTCCGAAAAAAATCATCCAGCACTGTACGCTTATGCGTCCCGTAAAAACCCAGCTTAAGATGGAAACGAGGGAACATAATCCTAATGAAGAAAAATATGCGGCAGTTGCAGCCGTCTTCTGGACATCCAGGTCGGCAATGTCCTTTCCATTGTTTTCTTCCCGACTTTTTGATAGGATTTCATCTCTTGTCATTGCATACCCCGAAAAATGGTGCAAAATCGACATAATTCATAATGAAAATGCAATTTTTTAAACTATAATGCCATCAGTAATGCCTGTCAATTGGATTTAAAGCCCTCAGATTCAGGCATATCCGATGCATTTACCCATTCACACACATTTCTTTATTTATTCTTGACACTATCAACGTGATTTATTACAATATTTAGAACATGACGAAGAGGTCGTAGATATGATTTCGTTTTTGCGAAATTGTGTCTACGGCTTTTTTTTTGTTTTGGAAATTACGGCAATCATTTCCTTCAAGGAGTTATTTGTATGAAAACAAGGACACTGTACGAGCCAAGCTTTGAGCATGACAACTGTGGAATCGGTGCGGTCGTGAATATTGATGGAATCAAAAGTCACGGCGTTGTTGAAAAAGCGCTTTCAATCGTAGAAAAGCTTGAACATCGTGCGGGTAAGGATGCAAGTGGGGAAACCGGTGATGGAGTAGGTATATTGGCTCAGGTTTCTCACGGATTTTTTTCCAAGGCCTGTGAGTGCGGTGAAATTGTTCTTAGCGACGGTACCGTCTGTAAAAGTCTGGGTGATGAACGCGATTACGGAATCGGAATGTTCTTTTTTCCCGGTGATGAAAAAACTGCCGGTTCTGAAAAATCAAGGTTTGAAAAATGCATTTCCGACTTCAGCCTGAAATTCCATGGATGGAGAAAGGTTCCTGTCAATGCCGACGTTCTCGGAAAAAAAGCCCGCGACTGTATGCCTCAGATTTGGCAGGCTTTCATTGCACGACCCGAAGACTGCACGCGTGGATTGGAATTCGACAAAAAGCTTTATGCACTCCGACTTTCATTTGAAAAAAATAAACCTGCATCAGAAAATCAGGCTGACGGAACTTCATCCTATGTATGCTCCCTGTCTTCCAGAACAATCGTTTACAAGGGAATGTTCCTTGTCCATGAACTCAGGACTTTTTATTCCGACCTTCAGTCTAAGGATTATGAATCATCCCTGGCATTGGTCCATTCAAGGTTTTCTACCAATACGAATCCAAGCTGGCAGAGGGCTCACCCGAACAGGTTCATAGCTCACAACGGAGAAATCAATACGATTCGCGGAAACGTAGACAGGATGATTGCACGTGGCGGTGAAGTCGATGTCACAGGTTCCGACTCTGCAATGCTCGACAATACACTTGAATATTTCGTTATGAACGGAATGCCTCTTCCGCTTGCAGTCATGGTGTGCATCCCTGAGCCTTGGAAACATGATGAAAGCCTTTCTGAAACGAAGCACGACTTCTATCATTACTGGGCGACGATGATGGAACCATGGGACGGACCTGCCGCAATCCTTTACAGTGACGGAGACGTAATCGGAGCGACACTTGACAGGAACGGACTTCGACCTAGCCGATATTTCATAACCAAGGACAACATGCTCATCCTTTCAAGCGAAGTCGGAGTCCTTGATATTCCGGAAAACCAAATCGTAAAGAAATCAAGGTTGATGCCTGGTCGCATGCTTCTTGTCGATACGGTACAGAAGAGGCTCATCAGCGACGAGGAGATAAAGGAAACCTATGCATCAGGTCATCCGTACGGCGAGTGGCTTGATCAGAATCTGGTCCACCTTTGCGAACTGAAGATTCCGAACAAAAAGATTCCCGTAAGCACACAGGATGAAAGGAATAGGCTTTACCGTGCATTCGGTTGGAATTATGAAGACGTAAACGAAATGATTTTACCGATGGCAAGGACTGGAACTGAACCGACTGCTGCAATGGGAGTCGATACTCCGCTTGCATGCATGAGCGACAAACATCCAAGCCTGTACAGCTATTTCAAGCAGCTTTTCGCCCAGGTAACGAATCCGCCGATTGACAGTCTGCGTGAAAAAATCGTAACGGACACGACCGTTTATGTCGGAACCGATGGCGACATCCTGAATACAAAAGGTTCAAACTGTCATGTCCTTGAAATCAACAATCCAATCTTGACTGGAACCGATTTGATTAAGATTGCAGCATTGGATCAGAACGGACTCAGGGCGAAGAAAATTTCACTTCTGATTGACAGCTCGTTTACTCCGAATGGAAACGTTCTTTCATCGGCACTTGAAGACATTTTTTCACAGATTGATTCCGCATATGAAAACGGATGCAACATAATCATTTTGAGCGACCGCGGAGTTGATGAAAATCATGTTGCCGTTCCATCTCTTCTTGCCGTCAGTGCAGTTGAACAGCATTTGATACGCACGAAAAAAAGAACGTCCATCTCCATGATTCTTGAAAGCGCAGAAATCCGTGACGTACATCAGGCTGCGATGTGCCTTGGTTATGGAGCGCGTGCAGTCAATCCGTATCTGGCACACGAAGCGATTGCAGAATTAATCGACCAGAAACTTTTGGACAAGGATTATCATACTGCAATTGATGACTATAATAAGGCTCTCATAAACGGAATCATAAAGATTGCCGCAAAGATGGGAATCAGTGCCGTACAGTCATATCAGTCCGCACAGATTTTTGAAGCGGTCGGAATTTCAGAGGAAGTAATAAAAAAATATTTTACGAAAACTGTTAGCCGTGTCGAAGGAATCACACTCAAGGAAATCGAGGAAGACATCCTTTATCATCACGAGCAGGCATGGAACGACATGGGACTTACGGTGAACACTCATCTGGACAGCGTCGGTTACCACAAGTTCCGCAGGGGACCGAATGCAGAAGACCATCTTTACAATCCTGAGACAATAATTTCCCTTCAGGAGGCAACCCGTAACGGCGACTATTCAAGGTTCAAGGAATACACTGCACTGGTTGACGACACGGGACATCCCCATACATTGCGTGCCATGTTGGACTTCAATTTTGCATCAGACGGCGGAGTTCCGATTGATGAAGTTGAAAGCGTTGACAGCATCGTGCAGAGATTTAAAACCGGTGCAATGAGTTACGGTTCAATCAGTGAAGAAGCTCACAAATGCATGGCGGCGGCAATGAATCACCTTCATGGAAAATCAAACAGCGGTGAAGGCGGAGAAAAACCGGAAAGGCTCGGTACCGAATATAATTCTGCAATCAAACAGGTTGCAAGCGGAAGATTCGGAGTTACCGAGGAATATCTTTTGAGTGCAAGGGAAATCCAGATAAAGATGGCGCAGGGTGCAAAACCCGGTGAAGGCGGACATCTTCCCGGAAAAAAAGTCTATCCTTGGATTGCAAAAACACGATATGCAACTCCAGGCGTTTCGTTGATTTCACCGCCACCACATCACGACATCTATTCAATAGAAGATTTGGCACAATTGATTTACGATCTGAAGAATGCAAACAGGGCCGCAAGAATTTCCGTAAAGCTTGTAAGTGAAGCCGGAGTCGGAACAATCGCAGCCGGTGTTGCAAAAGCAGGCGCCCAGGTCATTTTGATTTCAGGACACGACGGTGGAACGGGAGCCGCTCCAATCAGTTCGATTCACCATGCAGGATTGCCTTGGGAACTTGGATTGAGTGAAGCGCATCAGACTCTGATTCAAAACGGACTGCGCGGACGCGTGATTATTGAAACGGACGGAAAGCTCATGAGCGGTCGTGACGTTGCGATTGCATGTCTGCTTGGAGCCGAGGAGTTCGGATTTGCAACAGCTCCGTTGATTACCATGGGCTGCGCAATGATGAGGGTCTGCAACCTTGACACATGTCCGTTCGGTGTTGCAACTCAAAACGAAAAGCTCAGGAAAAGATTCCCGGGCAAACCTGAATACGTTGAAAACTTCATGAAATTCATCGCTCAGGAATTGCGCGAATACATGGCTAAGCTTGGAGTCAGAAGCATCGAAGAAATGTGCGGAAGGACAGACCTTCTCAAGCTCAAGGACAAGCAGGGATTCAAGCGTGCCGGACTTTTGGATTTGGGAAGACTCCTTGCAAAAGCCGTCGATGAAGGTTCCGGTGAATCTTCAGAATCCTGGAAAAAGGAAAGGAGCGTGTTTGATTTCAAGTTGAATCAGACTGTCGATGAAAAGGAACTTCTTCCTGCATTTGAAAAAATCGTTGCAAATGATTCCGGAAAGGGATGTAACGTTTCAATAGACATTTCTTCAACCGACAGGACTGCCGGAACAATCCTTGGTTCTGAAATCCAGAAGAAATTCAAGGGGACGCTTGACGAAGGAAGCTATACCGTAAACGTTCGCGGTGGAGCAGGTCAGAGTTTCGGTGCATTCATTCCGAAGGGACTTGAACTCAGGTTGACTGGTGAAGCAAACGATTATTTCGGAAAGGGATTGAGCGGCGGAAAACTCGTCGTAAAAAAGCCGGATGATTTTGAAGGAAAATCCGACGAAAACATAATAATCGGAAACGTTGCACTCTTCGGAGC
>CACYBG010000072.1 GCA_902772605.1 uncultured Spirochaetaceae bacterium | reverse complement strand
GGCATCCGACATACTCAGGGTATTCAAGAAGTACTGGGTTGACCAGAGCGGACGCTGGATTGCAGTCGTCGGACCTGAATTCGAAAGGGTAATCTCGTTTGAAGAATAATCTGATCCGTTAAATTAAGCCCCCTTGCATTCGATTCAACCGTATGCAGGCGGGGTTTTCTTTCTTTAACTTTCGATTTCCTCTAAAAATCAGCCGGTTTCCCTGTTTTTGCATGTTTTTCGGGCCTTTATAACGAAATTTTTATTGACTATTGATTTTTCCATTCATTATATTTTAAAGATATGTCTACTGTATCTAAATTGATTTCGGGGCTGGAGAAAAAATACAGGGTTTTCTCGGTACTCAGCCCAATTTCCATGATCGGTGAAGTCGTCATGGAGACCGTCATACCGCTGCTCATGGCCAAAATCATCGACAACGGTATCGCCAACAAGGATATTTCTTACGTGCTCAGGATGGGCCTGTTGATGGTCGCCCTTTCATTGATTTCCCTTGCGTTCGGAGCTTTGGGAGGCGTGTTTGCTGCCCAGGGTGCAACCGGATTTTCAAGGAACCTCCGTCGGAACGTGTTTGCAAAGATTCAGACCTTTTCGTTCGGCAACATAGACCGATTTTCGACTTCATCCCTGGTCACTCGCCTTACAACGGACATCACGAACCTTCAGAACACCTATCAGATGGTAGTGCGAATGTGTTTCCGCGCGCCGTTCATGCTGATTTCCGGAACGATAATGGCATGCCTCATCAACCTGAAGCTTGCAACCGTATTTTTCATCGCCATACCTTTCCTTGGACTCTTCCTCTTTTTGATAGGACGCAATGCATTCCCGAGGTTTAACCGCATGATGAAGCAGTACGATCACCTGAACAATACCGTACAGGAAAACCTGAATGCAATCAGGGTCGTAAAAAGCTATGTCCGCGGAAAGCACGAAAACGAAAAATTCTCAAATGCGGCGGATGCAGTGCGAAAAGCCCAGGTGTTCGCGGAAAAACTTGTCGTCCTGACGCTTCCGTTGATGCAGCTCGTCATGTATGCATGTATAATCGTCGTACTCTGGTTCGGCGGCAGGATGATTGCGTTCGGAGACATGCAGACCGGAGAACTCATAAGCTTCATAACCTACATCGGTCAGATACTCATGTCGCTGATGATGCTTTCCATGGTATTCATAATGCTCGTCCTTTCACGCACAAGCATTGGCCGTGTAGTCGAAGTTTTGGATGAAAAGCCGGAAATCACAAGTCCTGAACCCATTTCCATGATTGATGCCGACGGAAAATCCGTGAAGGGTGCCTTCAACCGGGTGCCCAACGGTTCCATAGATTTCAAGGACGTCTCATTCAGCTATCACAAGGATCCTTCCAACTGCGTGCTGAACGACGTGAACCTTCACATAGAAAGCGGTCAGATGGTCGGAATCATCGGCGGAACCGGTGCATCAAAGTCCACCCTGGTTTCAATGATTCCAAGGCTGTATGACGTGCTTTCAGGAACCGTAAGCGTAGGCGGAATCGATGTGCGCAAGTACGACCTTAAGGCATTGAGGGATGGGGTCGCCATGGTCCTTCAGAAGAACGTGCTTTTTTCCGGCACCATCAAGGACAACCTTCGCTGGGGCGATGAAAATGCAGGGGATGCAGAGATAATCGAAGCTTGCCGTGCAGCTGATGCATATGAGTTCGTCTCAAGCTTCCCGGATGGATTTGAAACCGATTTGGGGCAGGGTGGAGTAAACCTTTCAGGCGGTCAGAAACAGAGGCTTTGCATTGCCAGGGCGCTTTTAAAGAAACCGAAGATTCTTATTCTGGATGACAGTACTTCTGCCGTAGATACTGCAACCGATGCAAGGATACGCTCTGCACTCAGGTCAAGCCTTCCAGAAACGACGAAGATAATCATAGCGCAGAGAATCAATTCCGTGCAGGATGCAGACGTGATTTTCGTCATGGACAACGGCAGGATTGACGGAGTCGGAACGCACGAGCAGCTTCTTGAAAGCAACGCAATATACCGTGAAGTTTACGAGTCCCAGCAGTCAAAAAATTAATATTCCGTCCAAACATGGATTTTCGGAAATGCTGACTGTGACGGGTTCCGCCTGATGACGGACATTCATTTTTCAATCGAATTTTTTATGGGAGCGATAAATGCCTAGACCGAATAAAGGTAACGCGAAGCCAAAGAACACCAAGAAGACCTTGGGAAGGCTCGTCCAATATATTGGAAAATACAGGATACTTCTGATTTTCGTTTTCCTGGCCGTATTGATAGGGTCGGGAGCACAGGTTGCCGGAGACTATCTGCTTAAGCCTGCAATCAACAGCCTGGTTGATCTCGCTGCAAAATTCAAGGCGGAAGGAAGCCTCTCCGTGCTTGATTTCATGCCGTTCATAAAAATCATCGTCGTGATGATTGGAATATATCTTTTCGGTGCATTTGCTTCATGGGTAAATGCAAGGCTCATGCTGTACATCTCGTCAAACACGCTCTACAGGATACGAACCGATCTTTTCCGCAAGATGGAAACCCTTCCGCTCAGGTATTTCGATGCAACGACCCATGGAAACCTCATGTCCCTCTACACGAACGACATTGACACCCTCCGCGACATGATGAGCCAGACCATCCCTCAGCTTTTTTCCAGCCTGGTTTCCGTTTTCGGCGTACTGGTGATGATGCTGGTCCTGAGTCCGCTTTTGACGCTCGTCGTGCTTTTGACCATGGCTTTTTCAATGTTCATTGCGGCAACAATCGGTAAAAAGTCAGCGGGTGCTTTCCGTGCCCAGCAGAAGGCCATAGGTGCCCTCAACGGATTTGTAGAGGAGCATGTAAGCGGACAGAAAGTCGTAAAGGTATTCAACCACGAGGAACAGTCGATAAAGGAATTTGCCGAACTCAACGATCAGCTCATGTCCGATGCTGCAAGGGCCAACACTTTTGCAAACATCCTCATGCCGATTATGGGAAACCTGAGCCACGTCCAGTATGCCATAACCGCAATAGTCGGCGCATTCAGGGTGATTGGCGG
>CACYBG010000071.1 GCA_902772605.1 uncultured Spirochaetaceae bacterium | reverse complement strand
GGATGATGCTTCTGATTGTCGGCGCCGATGTACTGGGCATTAAGGCGCTCTGCACTCGGAAGCTGATAGTCAAGCTGAATCGTTCCGCACTGCCACTGGCGGCCAAGGGCATCGATTAATGTGAACTCAAGCTTTGGTCCGTAGAAAGCACCTTCTCCCGGCTGGATTTCATATTCAAGTCCTGCTGCCTTACATGCTGCGGCAAGAGCTGCTTCTGCGTGATCCCAAGTTGCATCATCACCGACATGGTCTTCAGGACGAGTGCTGAGCTTTACCAAAAGATTCTTGTCGAATCCGAAATCCTTGTAGACATCCTTCAAAAGATGACAGAACTTTGTGACTTCCTCTTCAATCTGCTCTTCTGTACAGAGAATGTGTCCGTCGTCCTGTACGAAACCGCGGATTCTCATGATTCCATGGATTGTTCCGCTCGGTTCGTTTCTAACGCAGTGACCGAATTCTGCAAGACGCATCGGAAGGTCCTTGTATGAACGGATTCTGCTCTTGAAAATCTCCAGTGCACCCGGGCAGTTCATCGGTTTGATTGCGAAAAGACGCTTTTCACTTTCGGTGATGAACATGTTCTGCTGATAGTGCCCCCAGTGACCAGACCTTTCCCACAATGTGCGCGGCATGATTGCAGGAGTGTTGACCTCGACATATCCGTCGTGGAAAACCTTTTTGCGCATATAGTCCTGAAGCGTGACGTACATTGACCAGCCGTTCGGATGCCAGAAAATCTGACCCGGATCTTCGGGATCAAGGTGGAACAGATCCATCTGAACGCCTACCTTGCGATGATCACGCTTGTCAGCTTCTTCGAGCATCTTGAGGTAATCCTTCAAGTCGTTCGGCTTATTGAACGCAACTGCATATACGCGGCTCAACATAGGACGCTTTGAATCACCGCGCCAGTATGCACCGGCCATCTTCATGAGTTTGAAGCTCTGTGCGTTGATTTCCTTTGTATTTGCAACGTGCGGTCCGCGACAAAGGTCTGTAAATGTATCCTGAGTGTATGTAGTGATTGTTTCACCATCGGGCAAATCGTTAATCAATTCAATCTTGTAAGGCTGATCCTTGAAAATTTCCAGGGCTTCCGCCTTGCTCACTTCCTTCCTTACAAAATCGAAATTTCCAGCAAGGATTTTCCTCATCTCTTTTTCCACGGCAGGAAAATCTGATTCCGTCAGCTTGTGGTCAGCAGGAAACTCGAAATCATAATAGAAACCGTTGTCAATAGCCGGTCCGATTGCGATTTTCGTTTCAGGAATCAACTTTACGATGGCTTCCGCCATAACATGTGCCAAACTGTGACGTACAGTCTGCAATTTTTCATCAATTGCCATTTTAAATCACCTTTTTCCCAGGATAATTGAAAAGTATCAATGCAGAATAGCATACTCCTTTTTCCGCGTTGTTTCAACCGTAGTATTTAGGGAACAGCTGATTAATACACGAAGCATTATTCTGTGTTTCCTTAGAGGGTTGCTACTTTAAATGTGTTCGACTATGAATTTCTTGAATTCATCTTCGGTAATCGGCTTGGAATAATAATATCCCTGTGCAAGACGGCAGCCGCATTTTCTGAGGATGTTCACGTGACGCTCGGTTTCGACTCCTTCGCAAAGGGTGACTTTTCCAAGTTCGTTCACCATCTTAATCATGTAGGCAAGGATGATTCTTGAGTCCCTGGAATATTCAGCCTGCTTCAGGAACCTCTGGTCGAATTTTACGATGTCAACCGGCATTTCACCGAGCATGTTCAGCGTAGACTGTCCGCTTCCGAAATCGTCCATGCTGACCTTGTATCCAGATTCATGCAGCGCGTGGATGAGTTCACAGACGAAATCATCTCCGGCACCGGCAAAACGTTCTTCAATCTCAAGTTCGATGTATTCTTTATCGACACCGTACTGAACCTGAAGTGCATCGAGTTCATCGACGAATTCCCTGGCGTTATTGTTCAGTCGTGACATGTTCATTGAAATTTTGACCGGAGGAATGTTTTCGTTCTTAAGGTTGCCCAAAAACTTAAAGACCGATTTGTAGACGTACTGGTCCAGGATTCCGACCATGCCGTTACGCTCCAGGACGGGAATGAAAATGCTCGGTGGAATCAGTGCATTGTTCTTGAGCTTCCATCTGATTAACGCCTCCGCACCCTCGATTTTTCCCGTCACCAGGTTGATTTTGGGCTGATACATTACCAGAAGTTCATTGTTCTTGACCGCATTTTCTATGCCGTTTTCGATTCTTTCCTCGTTTTCGTGCTGGGCCTGCATCGCTCCGTCATAAACGACGAAATTTTCTATAATACTGTCCTTGGTTACACGCCTTGCATATCCAGCCTTGGAAATTGCATCGCGAAGGTTCAACGGATGATTTTCATTGTGCCAGCAGATTACGCTTCCGCTTTTCAGGATTATGTGAACGTTCCTGTCCTTTCCGACATTGAACTGAAGGTTGTTCTGAAGGACTTCCATTTCATCAAGACATTCGTTGCCGTCCTTAATCTGCTGCAATATGTAAAAGTTGTCTGCATATCCGCGGGCAATGAAGACGTTTTTGTTGAGGGTGAGTTTTTCGGAAAACTTTTTTTTCAGGTACATCGCAATCGAACAGAGGATTCCGTCACCTTCCTTGCTTCCATAAAGCCTGTTGACGTTTGAAAAATCCCTGACGTTCATTTCGGTCAGAAGGAAGCGACAGTTCTTTTTGTTCCGGCAGACCGAGTTTACCATCGATTCAAATCCTTCCATTGAAAGGAGACCTGTAACCTTATCCGTGAATTTATCCTTCTGAGCCTTGCTTTTCTGGCTTAAAGTGAATGAAACGGAAAAAACGACGGCAAAAACTGCGCACAGTACAAGGGCAACGACAATAATCACCCACAAAAGGTTCCAAGACAGACCGCTGGCAGAGGAAGTATATGACAATGCATTCGAAATCTTTTCAGAAACAATTCCTGAATCCATAGATATAGACAAACTCCAAAACTTTATTTAATGAAACGTTCGACTTCTTTCATCAAGGCGATTGAACAAAAACAGCCCCGGAAATCCAGGACCATGCACCAAGGGAATCGTTTTTTGGGAATGCAGATTCAGCGTTTGTTTTAAGCTGCACCTGAAGCACCAACCAAAG
>CACYBG010000070.1 GCA_902772605.1 uncultured Spirochaetaceae bacterium | reverse complement strand
AAATGACTTCATTTATGTTTGAGTTCGGATGATTTTTGTTGTATATTTGGTATGAAAGAAATATAGAATAATCATGGAGGAAATGATGGCAGAAAATCAAAAACTGATAGACAGCTACATGGATTTTTTGAAGAACGGCAAGACTGAGCGCGAGTGCTGCGAACAGATTGTTCGGATGGCAGAGGAAAGGGGATACAGAAATCTGTATGAGACGGAAAACCTTAAGCCCGGAGACAAGGTTTATGCGACTAAGTGGGGAAAATCCGTTGCGCTTTTCAAAATCGGCTCTGAACCGCTTGAAAGGGGCATGAACATCCTTGGTGCGCACATCGATTCACCAAGGCTTGACGTAAAGCAGAATCCGCTTTATGAAAATGAGTCCATCGTTTATCTGAACACGCATTATTACGGCGGAATCAAGAAATATCAGTGGGTGACTCTGCCGCTTGCAATTCATGGAGTGGTCTGCCTTAAGGATGGAAGCACCGTAAAGGTCTGCATCGGTGAAGATTCGGGAGATCCTGTTTTCTGCATTGCCGACATACTGCCTCACCTTGCCCAGACTCAGATGAAGGAAACTGCCGCCGATTTCATCCCTGGTGAAAGCCTGGATTTGATTTTGGGAAGCGGAATACCTTCAAAGCGTTCTGATGATGAAAAGGACGGTGAAAAAAAAGGCGACGAAGAGAAGAAAAACGCAAAGAATGAAACGAAAAAAAAGATTCTTGCAATCCTCAAGGAAAAATACGGCATGGAAGAGGAGGATTTCGGATCTGCAGAACTGGAGATTGTTCCCGCCGGAAGTCCAAGGTTCCTGGGATTCGACCGTTCGATGATTCTTTCATACGGACAGGACGACAGGTCTTGTGCATTTACATCCGCCGCCGCTGTGTTTGATTCCAAGGATGATGTTCCGAAGAGGACCAGCTGCTGCCTTTGTGTCGATAAGGAAGAAATCGGTTCTGTCGGTGCAACGGGAATGGCATCTCATTTTTACGAGAATGCTGTTGCCGAATTGATTTCCCGCATGGGTGATTATTCGGAACTTTCACTCAGACGCTGCCTTAACAACAGCCTCATGCTTTCGTCCGACGTGAACGCAGCTTTCGACCCGCAGCATCCGGAGCTTTACGACAAGGAAAATGCTTCCTATCTTAACGGTGGAATCGTGTTCAACAAGTATACCGGCTCAAGGGGAAAATCAGGGGCTTCCGATGCAAGTCCTGAATTCATTGCACTTTTGAGGAAGGTACTGGGCGATGCAGGAATCAAATATCAGATGGCAGAGCTTGGAAAGGTTGATCAGGGTGGCGGCGGAACGATTGCCTATCTTGCGGCGAAATACGGTACCTGTGTTCTTGATGCCGGAGTTTCAGTCCTGAGCATGCACGCACCGTGGGAAATCACTGCGGTTGAAGATATCGTTCAGGCTTATGATGCATACAGGGCGTTCCTGGGCATTGAAAAAAATCCGCTGGATTGATTCGGTTTAATTGAAAAGCATTAATTGAAAATGACCCCTGGAAAATCGTTGAGCGAATTTTTAGGGGTCTGCTGAATTATACACAATTTTATGCAACGGTTTACGGCCTGTCGTGCTTTGAACATTCCGTGCATCCTGTTACGACCACATGTTTTTTTCCGTCCGTCTTGTTGAAGAGTCTTGCTGTAAGGTATCCGTCCTTTTCCGGAACGTTTTTTCCGCAGACCGGACATTTTCTTTGAAGCCCCGGTTCAAGCCTTGGATAGCAGTGAGGACATCCGCTGATGGTGCAGAGCTGGTCGGGAACGTTCATGGGCCTGTAGACCCTGCTGAAAAGATCCTGTCCCTTTTGCAGGAAGCTTCCGCACAATGGACATGTGACAAGGAGCTTTGATTCGCTTGCCGTCTTTATGAGTTTCTTTTGATTTTCCACTTTCCTTGATTTTCCGAACGACTTTCCCAGAATCCACGCAAGCAGGATTATTATGGTTACGGCTGCAATGCCAAGAATCATTTCCTTCATATTATATATGGAATCGGCATGATTCAGATTTTTTTTGAATTTTTATCGATTAAGCAATTTTTTCACTGGGAATGATAAGTGCAAATCTTATTATGGAATTTAGTAAACGTAAATCTTAATGAGGAAACGCTTTCATTTCCGGCGGGAACCAGTCGCAAGCTGTCGCTTGCTATGGCAGCTTGTCACGAACCTCGCCTCCCATTACAGCGTTTCCTCAATCAACGTAAAAATCTCCATGCAATATTTATTGCACTTGGCATTCAAATGTTATTAAAATGAGAGGTCTCATATTTAAAAAACTCTCATTAGGCATATGATGAAGTAAATGATTAATATTTAAAATATGCTAATGAAGCAATTTTTTCTGTGCCTTGATTTTCAATTGTTTTTTATAATAGTATAGGAAAACTGTTCAATGAGAGAGAAGAAAAATGATTGAGATAAAAAATCTTACGAAAGAGTTCAAGACTGCTGTTCGGCAGGAAGGTGTGCTTGGAATGTTCAGGACTCTTTT
>CACYBG010000069.1 GCA_902772605.1 uncultured Spirochaetaceae bacterium | reverse complement strand
CAGGTCGTCGTTCTTTTTCTGCTGAGCCGTCCTTGTCGCAGTCGGAGTGTTTTCATCGGTACGTGCGGCAGGATAAAGGGTCTGATTTTCCTTTATGAATTTAAGCTGATGGAGGTAAAGCTCGTAGAATCCGTCCCTCTGAAGAAGGTTTGCAAAAGACTGCCTTGCCTTGGCGTTGAGAGGATCTATCGAAAGAGCCTTCTGATATTCATAGCGTTCGCTCGGACCGTCATAAGCCCTGTTGAACTGAACCGCCTTGTTGATGTGGAATTTGGCCCATTCGGTACGGCGTGAATCCTCAATCTGAAGGTTTTCGCCCACAAGCTGTTCGAGTGCAAGTCGCATGACTTCATCCAAAGGATCGATTGAAAGCCCGACGTTGAAGGTTTCAATTGCATTTTCATAAAGCCCGAGCTTTTCCTGCGCAAGTCCCATGAGGTACCATGCGATTGAAAGGTTCCTGTCGCGTCCGACAAGGAATTCGCAGATGTCTATGACTTCATCGTAGCGGCCCTGAGAAAACAGTATGTCTGCAAGAAGCTTGTAGGCATCATCATAGTCGCCCTTGATCTGAACGGCACTCCTTGCCCTTCTTTCCGCTTCACGAAGGTTTCCGGCCCTTGCAGCAAGATAGGACGCAAGGTAATGGACCTCGGCTTCACCGCTGTGATATTCAAGGGCCTGGTTTACATAGCGTTCGGCAGCAGCATTGTTCCCCTGCTCAGATGCAACGAGTGCAAGGCTCAGAAGTGCTTTTCGGTTGGTGTTGTCCCTCTTCAATGCATCAAGGTAACGCTTTTCGGCAGACGTCATGCTTCCGTTGTAAAGGTCTATTTCTGCAAGACCGAAGCGTGCAATCATGTCGTTCGGATATTTCTTAAGCACCGCATTGAAAACGGTCCTTGCGTCGTCAATCTTTCCAAGCGAAATGAGGGACATGCCCTTGAGGTTCTGGATGTCGGTAAGGTTGCGTGAATATTTCGCAGCGACATCGGCATATTTTACGGCAAGATCATATTCCCCGAGATGGAAGGCGCAGTAAGCCAGATTGTACCATGCATCGCCGTACTGAGGATTCAGCTGGAGGGCTTCCCTATAGGACTCTATGGCCGAATAGTAATCCTCCCTCTGCTGGAACTGATATGCACGGTTGTAAAGTGAAAGTGCCGTCTTGGTTTCAGCAGCAACGGCAAACAGCGAACAGGAGACCGCAGCCACGGCTATGGCACGCCTCAACCTGTCTATCAAATCTTTCATATTTTCCTCCCAAAAAATACGATCCCGGGGATTCGGACCGCCAGCCCGAAAACTTCAGGCATTCAGCCGATTGATTCTTAACGTATCAATAAGCCGTTTCCAAGGTCATTTACGTGGAAATGCCGCAAAAAAAAGAAACAATCCTAATCCTCGTCTTCTTTTTTTCGGCAGATTATCTTTACGACATTAACTTTATGGCCTTCCATGTCCTGAACGATGAAATCATAGTCCTTCCAGGACACCTTTTCGAACTTGACGGGAATCCTGCCGAACATGTCGAACACGAATCCTCCAAGGGTGTCGAAATCCTCGCTCGGAAACGAAGCGCCGATGGTTTCGTTCAGGTCGTCCATCAGAACGCGGGCATCGCAAACCCAGATGTTGTCTCCCATGGAAAGTATGTCTTCCCTCTCGTTGTCGAACTCGTCCTGTATGTCGCCTACAATCTGCTCGATTATGTCCTCCATGCAGACTATTCCGCTTACGCCGCCGTATTCATCGATTGCAATGGCTATGTGAAGGTGCTTCCTCTTGAATTCCCTCAGAAGGCTGTCTATGTGCTTGCTTTCCGGAACGAAATACGCCTTCCTGTAGATTTTTGAAAGCTCCACGGTCTTTTCCTGTGCAAAGGCCTTGATTATGTCCTTTACGTAGAGGACCCCGACAACATTGTCTATGGAGCCCGAATATACGGGGAAACGCGAATGTCCGCTTTCGATTATGCTTTTGAGGAGCATGTCCTGCGGTATGTCTATGGATATGAAGTCTACGTCGATGCGCGGAACCATGACTTCCTTGACTGTCGTTACGGCAAGATCCTCCACGCCCTGTATCATGTCGTTCTTTTCTTCAGCCAGAAGTTCCTGTTGCGAAGGATTTTCATCGGATTCCTGTTCGCTTTTCCTTGTCTTTTTCTTTCCTAAACCAAAAAGTCCCATCTATTTTTTTCCTTGCGGGCGGAAGGCTGATAAACGCTCGGCTTTCCATTGCCCTTTTTTTTCAATTTCATTACGCAATACGCTTATCAAGCTGTATCCTGCATGCAATTTTGTCTTAATCCATCTTAATCCATACGGAAGAAACTTCCGCAAAAAGGCATCAGGCTCCCATGACGAGGATTCCGGCAAATTTTTCCATGAGGTCCTTCTGGATTCGGAGCATTTCGCATTCAGGTTCGCGCCCCTTCTCCACGTGCTCATCCCCATGATCCATTCCATGCAGGTGGAGGATTCCGTGAATCAGAAGCCTCTTCAGTTCCTCGTTTTCATCGACTTCGAAATATGAAGCGTTCTTCGGAAGAGTCTCCAGGCTGATCACTATGTCGCCGGCACAGAACCATTCTTTTCCAGAGTCGTCGGCATATGAATCGCCATTTTCAAAACTTAAAACATCCGTCGGTGCATCAATGTTACGGTATTCGCCGTTAAGTTTCCGAATGAATGCATCAGAGCAGAAAAGTATGGACAGTTCCTCGCCGTCATATCCGAGCGATTCCATGACGTTTCCTACGAAAGGCTCCACGTTTTCAATCCAGACGGGCTTTTCAACGCCTTCATCCACATCAACAAGAATACTGTTGGCCATAATCACTCCTCCGCCTTAGCTGATTTTCTGATTCTGGAATTTTTCCTTACCGACCCGGAAGTTTTTTCACCCTCCGATGCAGCAGCCTTCTTTTCGGCCCTGGTCCCCTTTGCAGCCCTTCTTACGGGATCCTTTTCCTCGTTTTTTGCAGGAAGCTTTTCACCGTCTTCCTCCACGGCAGATTTTTCCTGTGCATCGGGCGATGAAGTAGGATCGTTCTGATACTTTATCCTTGAATAGTTCTTGTCGTTAAGCTCCTTCAGGAACGCCGACTTTATCTTC
Organism: uncultured Spirochaetaceae bacterium; assembly: GCA_902772605.1. Lineage (GTDB taxonomy): Bacteria > Spirochaetota > Spirochaetia > Treponematales > Treponemataceae > Treponema_D. Next base: position 4,414 of record CACYBG010000069.1, on the reverse strand, counting down.
TCTATGTCTCCGTAGCTTATTCCGCTGTCGTCAAGCTGATGGTCGGCAATCTTCGCGGACACTATGTTTTCTATGAGCCTCTGCCTGTCTTCGGACGTGAGGAGCTTATCCTTGTTCGAGACGCTTGCTGCTTCAATCGAGTCGGCAAGATGTACGACCGCAGATTCCCTGGAACTGGAACGCGGCTCCTTATACCTGTATTCGGACTCGATCTCTTCCTTGGTCTTCTGTTCATCCTTGGGACGGGTTTCGTTGATTTCCATCTCCTTGCGCATGAAATACGCCTTGATGGAATTTCCGTGATGTTCGGCAATTATGTTGATTACGGACTTCGGAAGCCCCATTTCCCTGGCCTCTTCAACACCGTCGCTCACATGCTTTTCAAGGTATCCGGCGGATATTATCGGGTCAAGGCTGTCATGGGGATTCTCGATTCCCGTCTGGTTTTCAGTGAAATATTCGGGATTCTTCAGTTTTCCAATGTCGTGGTAGATTGCACCCACGTAGGCAAGCTGGGACTTAGCCCCTATGGCATCACAGGCAGAACGGGCCATCGATGCAACCGAAAGCGAATGGTTGTAGGTTCCTACCGCCTTTTTCTGCATTTCGTGGAAGATTTCGCTGTCCATGTCCGCAAGGTCCTTGAGCCTGAACGGGGACGTGGTATTGAGCATGAGTTCAAGAGGAGTGAGGAGTCCGAGACAGAGCATTCCCGAAAGGAATCCGTTTATTCCGACGAAGAACGGTACGGTCAAAATCGAGCGTATGTTTCCAAGGACACCGAAAAGGACGTTCTCCCCGACAGACTTTATGGGCGTTGAAAATCCGAATATGAGTTCAAGCAGTATGAGTATGACTATGTTGAATCCCGTCTGAATCAGGGATACGTAAACAAGTCCGTTTCGGGTGTGGACGTTCTTTACGAGCCTTGCCGACATGATTGACGTTGCAAGGGCGTATCCGAAAAGGAGGTTGTTGAATCCGCAAGCCTCCCATGCACCGACGGACATAAGTGCTCCCATGACGATGCCGGTCGTATGGCCGTAGATGATGGTAGAAAGGAATACCACAAGGGACATCGGAAGAACGAGCAGCAGGTTTGTCGAAGGATCGAAATTGCCGAGTCCCACGCAGAGCGAGCACACTGCATAGGACGAAACGTAGCACACGGCACAGAAAATCAGTTCCTGCATCGGGATTTCCCTGTTTGCCACTGGACGCGAAAACACGAAATAGAACAGGACCGTAAGCAAAAAGAGGAATAGGAACGATTTTCCAAGGGCCACGAAATCGGTGCTTGCAGGGGAATCGGCTATCGCCTTAAGGATTTCGTACTGTTCAAGCGTTATCGGGTACCCCTTCTGAACTATGCAGTCCCCCTTTTCGACGGGCTTTTCCCCATAGACTCGGGCTTCCATGCTTACAGGGGAATATATGTCCTCATCGGCAGTCTGACCGACTTCATACCCCTGAAGCGATACGCGTCCAATGGTGTTTTCCGCCGCAATCCTGACGAAAGCAAGTCCTGCGGTAATTGCAAACGTTATTGCCATCACCCAGAAGGCACGCCAGTTCATCCTGAAAGTAAAGACTTCATTTTTCATCGTCGTAAGCCTTAATTATCCTTTTGACCAGTCCAGAGCGTACTACGTCAGCCGCCCCGAGTTTTTTGATTGAAACTCCCTGAACCCCTTCAAGCACGGACATGGCATGAACCAGTCCGGAAGGAACCCTTGCAGGCAGGTCTATCTGTGTTATATCGCCGGTCACGAAAACCTTTGAGCCTTCCCCCATCCTGGTCAGGAACATTTTCATCTGTTCCCTTGTGGCGTTCTGGGCTTCATCCAGAATCACTACGCTGTCATTAAGCGTACGTCCACGCATGTAGGCCAGCGGGGCTATCTCCACCAGGTTCGATTCGACCATCCTGCGGACGGCATCCCTGGGGAGCACTGCATTCATGGCGTCATAAAGAGGACGCATGTATGGATTTATCTTTTCTTCTAGGTTTCCGGGCAGATAGCCCAGACTTTCTCCGGCCTCCACGACCGGTCGGGTAAGCACCATTCCGTTCTTTTCATGGCTGAGAACCAGTCTCAGAGCCTCTGCTACGGCAAGAAGGGTCTTTCCGCATCCGGCTGGTCCCGATGCAAAAACAAGGTCTGTCCTCCTCATCATGTCCACGACCTCTGCCTGTCCCCTGGTCCTTGGATACACCTTCCTTATTCCGCCCGGAACCGTTATCGAGCAGCGGTCGAAGAGATCCCTGTCGCTCAGGCTGTCGATGTCGGAAACCGTCCGTTCACCGGATGCACTTATGATTGACCTGAGCATGGAGCCGTCGGTCTCCGGATTTGCACCGTTTTCGATTTCGTCCATCATGCGGTTGATGATGAAGTTGAACTGCCTGGCCTTTTCTGATGACTGGGAATCTATTGAAAGTTCGTTTCCGCGGGCAAAGACGGGCTCACCCAAAAAGGATTCCATTATCTTCAGGTTTCCGTCGTTGGTTCCGCACACCCTCTGGAGGATTTCGTTATCTTGTACTATTATCTTGCACGAGCCCACTGCCTATACTGCCCCGCTCCCGTATCGATGAAAAACCGGAAGCCTAATTGTTTTAGGAAGAAACGGAAAACATGAAGCCGAAGTCCGTACTGCTGCACGGAGAAAATTTCCGTCCGCTTCAGTTGAAAAACGTCCCTTCCGGAATACCCCGAACCGAATCGCAAAGACCGCCGGGACTTTCCAATATTTTATTATAGTGAGTTTACTTAGTCAATTGAAAGTTGCGGAAGTGCATGAACCTTGTTTGAAGAGCTACAGCAAGCAAAAAAAAATCCCGGACCTGAAACGAAAAATTCCATTCAGGTCCAAGGATTTAAGCACGGAAAACCTCCGTTAACTTGGGAAACCGCTGATTAATACATTAAGCATCAATCAATCGGCACTTTCCTTATTTTTCAGGCACGTCGAAATCCATGACTTCATCACCGTTTACCTCGACGCTCAAGCTTCCGTCAGTTCCAGCATCGACAGATACGACAGGCTTAGCTTCGTCAGCACCGGCTGAACGTACGATTCTGAATCCCAGGTCGATTCCACGGAGTTCCGGAACTGAGCTTGCACGGTTGGCGTTGCGGCAGAACACTGCATCGCTGTTGATTGAACCTCCGCGCCTCATCTTGCGTCCGGTTACGTCGGCTGCAGCTCCCTTCGGATTCTCGGAGTCAGAAACGTGATAGTTTCCGTACCAGTCCCAGACCCATTCCCAGACGTTTCCGCTCATGTCGAAAAGTCCGAGCGTATTCGGAGCCTTGGTTGCAACCTCGTGGGTCTCACCGGCCGGATCGTCTGCGTTCCATGCAACCTCGGTGATTGAGTTGCTTCCGCTGTAGAGGGTTGCAGTCGCCGCATAGATTCCTCCGTTTGCAGCATATTCCCATTCGGCTTCAGTCGGAAGTCTGTATCCGTTTGCCTTGACGTTCCATGCGATTGCATTCCAGCGGGCCTTTTCATCTTCGCTTGCATCGATGCGCGGGATGTTTCCCCACTTGTCCGTGTCGGTGCTTCCGTCTAGACTGTATGCAGGCTGAAGTCCGGCGGCAACGCTGAGCTTATTGCAGAAAATGACTGCATCATACCAGCTGACTTCCTCTACTGGACGCTCGTCTCCCTTGAAGTGTGAAACGTTTACGCCCATTACGTCGCGGTAAAGCTTCTGAGTGACTTCGGTGTTGAGCATGTAGTAGCTGTCAACGACAACCTCGTGCACGGGAGTTTCATTGTCCTCGTTGTTGCGGCTGCCCATGTAGAATGATCCCCCCTCGACGGAAACCATGTCGGCTTCCACGGAATCCACAGGACTTACGGCAGCGTCGACTTCCTGAGCATTCAATGCACACACCATAGCCATTCCGGCAGCGAACGTTAAGATTTTTCTAGAATTCACGGTAATCCTCCAAAAAGAATTCAAAACCGGAACCCCTGAAGGGACCCTGATCCTGCAGGATGCTCCGAAAGCCTTGGTCAAAACCGCGTGGGAGCATGGAAAAACAGCAGGAAACCCCTGAGGCCGTTCCGATCGTCATCCAAAATGTGTTTTATGTCGGTCCGCCGAAAAAATCCGACGGAATTCGAATTCGATTATAACATCATGCCACCGTAATTTCAAACGTTTTTTGACGGGGTTCATCCAAAAAATTCTTTTTTTTTGAGGATGCCTGAAATCGCGGGGAACAAACCGGGGAGTTCCAAGCATCATGTTCAGGCGATTTTATTGAAAAACATTCCATCATGACGTAAAATAAGGTCGGTTGCACCGGAGACGACGGACGATGCATCCTGCAGAAAACAAAAAGATGGAGAACAGAAAAATGCCGAAACAGCAAGGGACGCAGGCCGTTCCGAGAAT
>CACYBG010000068.1 GCA_902772605.1 uncultured Spirochaetaceae bacterium | reverse complement strand
TTTATGCTGTACTCCGGAAATTCATTTTTAATCTGTTCGGCGATGATTCTGCATCCTTCCCTGTATTTTATGTTAAAACTCATTACAACATCCATGCGCATGGTTTTCTTTTCCGTGTCGGCATAAAATCCATGCATCTGCACGGCAAAATCATTCGCCTTTACTATTTCCGTAACCCTGTCCTTGATTTTTGCAGCTTCATCGTTTTTTGTATTGAACGAATATACTCCGACTGCGGCAAGAACGATTCCCGTATTCTTGAAAACCTTTGCCTCAAGTTTTCTGGTCAAGGCATCCAATCTGTCTGCCGTCATCGTATCGGGAATTTCGATGTGGACTGATGCATAATTTTTGTTCGGCCCGTAATTGTTTATTATCAGGTCGTATGTACCCCGAACATCTTCTTCTTCGCTGATAAGTGCCTTTACTTTTTTTACGGTATCTGCATCCGACCTTTTGCCGAGTATGTCATCAACTGTTTCCATCAGAAGTTCCATTCCGCTTTTGATTATGAATCCGGAAATGATTATGCCGACATATGCTTCCAGCGAAACTTTCGTAAATATGTAGATTATTGCACAGATAAAAACCGATGTTGAAAGTATTGCGTCGAACATTGCGTCTACACCGGATGCAACGAGCATGTTCGATTTTACTTTTTTTCCTTTTGCTCGGACGAAAAGCCCAAGGGAAAGTTTTACGACTATTGCAATTCCGATAACGACAAGAGAAACCGTTGTATATTCCGCAGGTTCCGGATGAATTATTTTCTTTACGGATTCTACTGCCGATGTTATTCCTGCATAAAGAACGATTGCCGCAACAATCATTGCGCTCAAATATTCAATGCGTCCGTATCCGAACGGATGTTTTCTGTTGGGCTGCTTCGTTCCAAGTTTCGTTCCGATTATGGTGACGAGTGACGACAGCATGTCCGAAAGATTGTTCACTGCATCAAGTATTATTGCGATGGAATTTGAAAGTATTCCAATCAGAGCCTTTGAGCCGGCAAGAAAAATGTTTGCAATGATTCCAAGAATGCTTGTCCGTATGACCGTCCTGTTTCTTGATTCATTTTCATCTGTAAAATTTGTTTCTTCCATACATCATCTCCTGAAATTTTTCTAAATGATATCCGTTTGCCGGTATGATTGCAAGTTCATAGTGTAAAAAAATGCGGCTCAATTCAATGCAAAGTCCATTATGAAATTGAATTCAAGTTTTTCTGCAGTGTCCATTTTTTTAAATGGAGCAGCTTTTTTTACGGCATTCAATGCAGCTTCGTTTAAAAGCTCATGTTCGCATGGACCGATTATTTCGATTGATTCAAGGTTTCCATCGGGAAGAATGCTTATGTGCATCCTGATTTTTCCGGTCTGGTTATTTGCCCTGGACTGCTTCGGATATTTTTTTTTGGAATCGATTTTTTGAAGGACTAGGCTTTTGTATGAATCGCGCTTTTTTTTCTGTTCTTCCGTAAATCCTTTTTTTTCTTCAGCAGATGATTTTTCGTCACTTGAAATCTGTTCGTCGGATATTTCTGAATCCTGCTCTTCCTGATTTTCTTCCTCTTGATGCTCTTCCTTTGTTTCCAATTCATCTGTTTCCGTCGGTTTTTCAGGAATTGCCTTTTTGTTTTCGCGGGTTGTTTTTATTTTTTCGTCGGGAACATCTTTTTTTTCCGTTACAGGTGATTCGAGCAGGATTTTTTCATGAGGAATGTATTTTACTATCGTCATGGATTTCAATTCTTTTTTTTCCGTCTTTTTTCCGGCGACAGTATTTTTACAAACGGGAATGGATGCAATCAGGAGAATGATAATGACTGTTATCAGTGAACTCAGTATCCATCTAGTCGTGTTCAATTGCAATCCTCGTGATTCCTGAATTTTCTATTTTTGCGTATATCTTTAAAAAACTTTCGTAGCTTAATTTTCTGTTGCCACTGAATACAAGTGTGAATTCTTTTTTTTCGGATGCAATCGATTCAAGTTTTTCCTGAAGGTTTTCCAATGTAACTGTTTCTCCTTCAAGCTGCATTTCATTTTCATTTGCGCTAAGGTTCACGGTTTCATTTTTTTCTTCGGCAGAAACGTTTTCTCCGCTCTCGGGAAGGTCGATTGGAATTGTGGATTTCCTGAATTGAGTCGATACCATGAAAAAAATCAGCAGTATGAAAATCACGTCAATCATGTTTGTCAGGTTGATTTGGAATCCATCGCTGTGTTGGCTGAGTTTCTTGAAAAAATCGGACATGATTATTCTCCGTTTGTTTCGCCTTCGATGTCGGAAAGTTCATCCTCGATTATGTAGGACATCTTAAGGTTTCTTTTTTCAATTATCCTTTTGAACAGTCTGCTGAAGAAAAGCGACGGTATCGAAATCATCATGCCGAATTCCGTCGTAATCATTGCGACCCAAATTCCTCCTGACAGGTCGTTAAGATTCATCTGTCCGCCTGATTCAGACATGCCCTTGAATGATGAAATCAATCCGACGATTGTTCCTAAAAGTCCTATTGATGGGGAGACTGCACCGGAAAAATTCAGGAACCATAGCCCCCTGTTCATTTCCGTATTGATGACGGAACATTCACGTTCAAGTTCTTTTTTTCGCTGCAAGTGTGGAAGCTTTTCGGTTTCCCTGCATTTGTCTTTAAGCCTTCGTGAAAATCCCCGTGATTTTTTTTCTGAGCTTCCAGCAAAATAAATGACTCTTTCAACGCACTGGAATATGCAGATGCAGAGCAGTACGAAGAGACACCAGTTTATGGGTCCGCCTAAATTTATAAAATTAAAGAATTCCATGTCAAATACACTATCATTTATTTCGATTTATTTAAACACGCTTTATCAGGAGCCTCATGAACAAATCGACTGGAGCAATCATCCTGTAAAATCCGCGGAATTATAAATCGCCTTTTCCGGAAAATCTTTTTGACGGACGCATAATCAATGTGAAACCAATCAGGAAGACAGCCGTAATTCCAAGACTTATCGGGTAAACCTGCATTATCGTTTCAAACTTTGGATTTGCCTTGAAGACGAAAAAAATCCAAATCAACCTTGTGCCGCATACTCCGATTAATGTGCTGATTGCCGGAACTGCCGAAACTCCGAATCCGCGAAGATAGCCCGAAAAATTTTCCTGTGCAAAGCTGAATAGATAGGCGAAGAAAATTATCTGAAGGCGGACCAGTCCAATAGATATGACTTCCGGATTTTTATTGAAAATGGAAAGCAGGTTTCTTCCGAAAAGCAGAATCAGTCCGCATGTCGTTCCGGTGGAAATGAAGCAGAGAAGGAGACAGGTGAATAATATTTTCCTGCATCTGTCGTTTTTCCTTGCTCCGAAATTCTGTCCGACGAAAGTGGTGCATGACTGACCGAATGAATTCATGACGTAGAACGAAAAGATTTCCAGGTTGAATGCAGCGGTGGATGC
>CACYBG010000067.1 GCA_902772605.1 uncultured Spirochaetaceae bacterium | reverse complement strand
TGCGGCAAAACCGAACGTCCACGCTCAGTTCATGTCGAATTCCTTCATTATCTTGAGCCTGAGAGCCTTGACGTGTTCATCTTCAAGTCCCAGGTTGATTGCGGAATTGATGTCGTCCATGGCCCTCACGAAATCCCTGGTATTGTAATAGGAAAGCGACCTTCTGTAATAGACGTGGCTCTGGAACCTGTCGATTTCAAGGGAACGGCTGAAACAGTCGATTGCATCGGCATCCTTTCCCATTATGCTCAGCACTATGCCCTGATAATACAGCGACCTGAACCCCTTCGGATCCGCCTCTATGCTGGACTTGAAGTCTTCGAGCGCTTTTTCGTAGTCGCTCTGTGCAAAATAGGCCATTCCCCTGTGCTTGTAAATGACACCCAGGACGACGGCCGGAGGAGTTGGAGTCGAGTTCAGAATCTGCGTATAGATTTCGATTGCACGCACGAAATTACCCTGATTGTGTTCGTGCAGGGCCTGAAGCACCAGGTCGTCTATGCTGTCCGTCCTGTTCGAGCTGAATGCAAACGGAGATGCAGGCAGGGACACCTTTCCGTTTACGTCGTCCGTAAGTTCATCGGCCTTTTCATAGAAAGTGTTCCGTCTGGACCCCAGTTCATCCTGAAGCTTGTTCTGATAGTCCCTGATTTCCTGGAAAATCGTATCGGCAAGGGACAGGCTTGCGTTTATCGATGCGAGCTTCCTCCTCAAGGGTTTGTCGAAGGGGTTGAATTCCGACTTGTAGATGAGTTCATGCTCGACTTCGGCCCAGGCATCCTGAAGTATGGTCCGTATCTGGATTTCGCAAACAAGGTTTTCAGGCAGTTCCTTTTTGTATTTCACCGGCAGACAGTCTTCGGGTATTGCAATCAGCACGTGAACGGATTCATAGCCGAATTCCCTGAACGACTGCTCCGCCCCCTTCTTCTCGACTTCCTTTACATCGAAATTTTCCATGAGGATTTTCTGAACGACGGACAGATCCTCTATGAACGCACATATCACCCTGATTCCAATCATGTCGGTAAGGGTGACGAGCTTTTTCGTCTGAGCGGCTTCCGTCGGTTTCTGTCTGAGGATTTTCTTGTAATATGACGGGAAGGACTTTATCCTGGACTTGTAGGTAGGAAGCGACTGCATCCTTATCACCTTCTTAAGCCGGGCCTCTATGTACGAAAGGATTTCATTGAACGTGTCGTAATAGCTTTCATACAGTTCCTTTATCTTTAACTTTTCTGGAAGTTCCATCTTTTCCAATTTTCGATTCTCCAAGCCGATTCATGCATGACCAAGGAACCGCTGATTAATACAGGAGGCATTAACCGGCGATTTCCTATATTTTACACCGAAAACGGAGAAAACTGTAGTAAAAAAAGTGGAAAGTCCGAAAAATTTGTTTTTTCGCGTTATGGCAAGAAAGCGGAAAATAATAAAAAAAAGCCACCCGAACGGGTGGCCTTTTCGCCTTTAACTATTTCAGTTTAAGAGATTAGTTTCCAGCGTTTGAATCTGAATCTTCATTCAAAGAAGCTGTGAATGTTGATTCAGTTGCCATCTTCTGCTTTTCGATGTAGCGGTTAACCTGCTTGTCACCGAACTTGCTGATTTCATAAGCCTGGCGCTCTGTTTCCTTCTTTGTGATGATTCCCCAGAGGTCTTCATCATCGATGTCGCGGTCTGTTTCGAGAACTGCGAGGTCATAGATAACCTTTACGTCCTTGAAGTAACCGATGAAGTTGTCACCGATGTCAGAAGCATCGCGTGTTACCTGGAAGCCAGCGAACTTAACATAAGGAATTCCACGTGGATAGATTGGGTAAACCCTGATTTCGCGTGTGCGAACTTCAGTGATGTAGTTCGGGTTGTTCCACTGGAGAGTCTTCCAACCGTCGAACATGAGGTTGCCCATCAGGTAGCGGCGCTCAACATTGTCCTGGTCCTTGAGGAGAACATAGAGCTGGTGAGGGAAGTTCATTCCCATTGTTGTACAAGCAATTGACTTGATTGTTCCAACGTTGCGGATAAGTCCGTATCCGTCTTCAAACAGATACTTTCCTTTCTGCTCATCAGTCTGTTCCTGGCGAACTCCGTTTGCATCAGCTTCTGCCAATACTTCGTATGCCTGAATCTCGAAAGGTGGTACAATCTTAGCGTTTGCATTGTTGTTCCATGTCGGGAATACTACGCGTACGCCCAAGACGTTTGAACCTGCAAATGGAACATCTGCGGATTCCTTAACAGGTGCAGCAACAACCTGAGAAAGAGCTACAGACTGAACGTTTCTTGCTGAAGAGTTCAGAACAACTTCCCAGTTTGGCAATGCCAATGATGTCTTCA
>CACYBG010000066.1 GCA_902772605.1 uncultured Spirochaetaceae bacterium | reverse complement strand
CCATTTAGACTAAATCATTTCCTGTGCGATTTTTTTCAGCTCGGAAACTTTGGACGACATCAAAAGATATGCGTAGTTTCCCTTTACTGCAATGACGCGTTTTCCTGCAACCTGTCCCTGTTCCGGAATGTATCCGTTGAACATGATTTCCAGATCTGATGCAAAACCTTCAAGCTTGCCTTTAATCTGATTCATGTCGATTCCGTCTTTTGCCTTAATCAGTACGATTGTTTCTGCAAGGAGAGTGTTCTTTCCCTGTGCGAATATGTATCGGTCGAAATCTTCAAGGTTGAATCCGAACTGATTTATAAAATCGTTGTCATCCATCTTCATCATTTCGCATGGAAGTTCAACGGTCGATTCCATTTTTGCATAGACCTCATCGATTGATGCGGACTTTTTGCTTTCGGGACATCCTGAAAAAATCAGTGTCGAAATCAGCATGACAAGCGGAAACAGGAATTTATTTTTTTTCATTTTATTTTTCCTCGTAGTATTCTTTTCTAAGTTCTTCTCTTGCAAGGTTTTCAAGTGCCTCATCCCACAGTGCGTAGGCGGCTTTTGTCAGATGCACGTTCGTTCCGTCGGAATATTGGGGGAGGATGTGTCCGTTTTCGTCGCGAAGTTTTTCCGCAACGTCAACGTAGGTCCATCCGTGGTCGGCGCACATTTTGACCAGGGCGGCATTCGCCTTGTTGATGTTTGATGTGCAGAGCTTTCCTTCAACCTGCTTGTCCTTGCGCATCGGGGTTATGCTGAGGATATAGAATTTTGCATCGGGAACGACTTCCTTCAGGTGCTCAATCAGCGTGACGTAATTATCGATGAACTCTTCGGTACCGCTTGGAACGATGTCGTTCAGTCCGAAGAACATTACGATTCTGTTTTTATTGAGACCGGGGATTACGTCCCAAAGGTTGCACGGTTCACCCTTGTGCTTGGGAACATAGGTCTTTTCGGTTCTGGAAAGTTCGCTCACGTCATGGATTGCGTATCGGACTGCGTTGCTGTTGCTTGCGAGCCATACGCTTGAATCAAGTTTTCCGAAGATTTTTGGTTTTGCAGACGAATTTCCTTCCCACTTGTAGAAATTCATGCAGGAGTCGCCGCAGTAAACGACATCCTTAAAGAAATCGAGAGGGTCGAAATCTTCCAGATTCTTTTCAGGCTTCGGTTCTTTTGTCTGGACCGTCTGTGGTGCAGGTTCTTCTGCCTGTGATATCGGAGAGCCAAGGACTTCTGCTGCCGGTTCTTCCGTCGTCTGAACTGTTTTTCTGTCATTGCCACATGCTGAAAAAACGAGGCTGAAAAGTATAGTGGTCGCTATCAAATGTTTCGTTTTCATAGTAATTAATGCGTATTATAGTAGCAAACTTCACTTTTTAATTCAATCTGTCTGTAGGGAATCATATGGAAATCGGCATTCGGATTGTTCTGAGTTTTCCAGGGGAATCGGCTTGAAATTTCCGCTTCGTCATTGAAAATTTGGCGTAAATTTCCCGTGAATTTAGGTTCAGACATTGAAAAAGCTTGTCGTATGTGTGAAAATAAAGTGGATTTCTGGAATGGGTGGGCATCCTACTTTCTGAATTGGAGAAAGCATATGAAAAAAAATTTTACTGATTTCAACAGACTGTTCATTATGGGGCTTTGCCTTTTGAGCTTTTTTTCCTGTACGATTTGGACGAATGCTGATAATGAAAACGGGAGGAAAAATCAGACCGTTTCCTATAAGGTTTCCCACATGCTCCAAAATCTTGACGACGATGAATTTACCCGCGCTGAAACTTCCGTCATGGAGGGAACCGTCGGTCAGAAAACCAATGCCGAGCCAAAGTCCTATGAAGGTTTTTCGGTGGTTGAGCCGATTGAGCAGCTGGATATTGCGGCGGATTCGACCGTCGATGTGAAAATCTATTACACCCGTAAATCTTACGAACTGACCTTTGATGCCGGGGAAGGCGAGTTTGAGGATGGAAAAAAGACCGTAACGAAAAGCTTCCGATATGGACAGCAGATTGTACCGCCGACTGTTACTCGACAGGGGTATAGTGCGATTTGGTCAACCGTTCCAAGCGATTGTCCTGCCGGAAATGTGACGTACACCGTAACATGGGTTGAAGGAAATGAGACCGTTTATACGATAAGGCATCTGCTTGAGTCGCTTGACGGAGAATGGGTTGAGCAGATTGATGACAGGGGAAGCGGTCATGGAACGACTGCAAGTGCCACGGAACTGACTGAATCCGATGCAAAAAGCTACGAGGGATTCTCTTTCAAGGAAGTCAAAAATACGGACATAGCTGCGGACGGTTCTTCTGAAGTTTCTTTCTATTATATACGCAACACTTACACGCTGACTTTTGATGCCGGGGAAGGTACGTTCGAGGACGGAAAAAAATCAGTGACGAAATCATTCAGATACGGGGAAACCGTTGTTGCTCCAACTGCTACTCGACAGGGGTATAGTGCGAGCTGGAGTACAGGCGATTGTCCTTCTAAAAATGATTCGTACACAGTAACCTGGGTTCCGAACGAAAACACTTCATATTCCATAACTCATTTCATTGAAAAGCTTGACGGTAACTGGTCTGAAAAAAGCGGAGACAGGGGTACGGGTCATGGAAAAACAGGAAGCCGGACGACATGTTCTGAATCCGATGCAAAATCATATCCGGGATTTACGTTCAAGGAAGTCAAAAACACGGACATCGCAGCAGACGGTTCTTCGGTTGTTTCTTACTATTATACACGCAACACTTACACTCTCACTTTCAATGCCGGTGAAGGTGAGTTCGACGGTGGAAAAAAGACCGTGACAAAAGGTTTCAAATACGAAGCTCCGGTCGAAATCCCTACACCAACAAGGCAGGGATATACCGCAACTTGGGTTTCCGTCCCTGAAAAATGTCCTTCCGAAAATGCATCGTACACCGTGACCTGGGTTGAAGGAACTGCTACACGCTACGTCATAAAGCATTTTATTGAGGATTTGGACGGTGGATGGACCGAGCAGACTGGAGATTCAGGCACCGGACAGGGAAAAACTGGTTCCATGACGACCTGTTCCGCTTCGGGTGCAAAATCATACCGCGGATTCAGTTTCAAGGATGTCAAGAATGTTACCATAGCAGCAGACGGTTCTTCTGTAGTTTCTTACTATTATGCACGCAACACTTACACGCTCACTTTCAATGCAGGCGAAGGTGTGTTCGACGGTGGAAAAAAGACCGTGACAAGGACTTTCAAATACGAGGCTCCGGTTGAAATCCCATCTGCAAAAAGACAGGGATATTCTGAAAACTGGGCTTCCGTCCCTGATAAATGTCCTTCCGAAAATGCAACGTACACGGCAACATGGAAAGCAAACGAAAACACAACGTACAAAATAAAGCATTTCCTCATGAATGTTGACGGACGGACCTGGACCGAGCGGACTTCCGACGAAAGTACAGGCTTTGGAAAGACTGATGCCCAGACCGCACTCTCTGAATCGGATGCAATATCTTACGAAGGATTCGTATTCTATGAAGTCAAGAACACGACCATAGCCGCAGACGGTTCTTCTGTCGTTGAGTTCTACTACAGGCGCAACTACTACACCATAACCTTTGTCGCCCAGGGAGGAACTTTTGCGACTGGAACCACGGTCAACTCAGCCGGAAACGCCACGGTCAATGTAATTTACGGAGGAACCGTAACTGCCCCGAACGTAACAAAGCCTGGCTATGAAGTTTCGTGGCCCGCATTTGAGACATGTACCGGAGCGAAAACCTATACGGCAACGTGGAAAGCATGCGATGTGGCTTATACCGTAGAATACTGGAAGCAGAATGCAGATGATGATGAGTATGTAATGCACTCATCTACATCCTTGACAGGAAAGCCCGGCGAAAAGACAAAGGCTGAAAAAATCAATATTACAGGATTTGAACTCAGGGAACCTCTGGCACAGCAGCAGGTCGAAATTGCCGCTGACGGTTCAACTGTCGTAAAAATCTATTATGACTGCAAAGTTTTTGACATAAGTTTTGATGCCGGGGACGGAGTTTTCCTTGGTGCCGGTGAAAACGGAGAGGAT
>CACYBG010000065.1 GCA_902772605.1 uncultured Spirochaetaceae bacterium | reverse complement strand
TTTCTTGCCGGATTTTTCCGGAATGAACGCCTTAATCCTCTGCACGAGCGGAGAGACGTCCTCCTGATAAACCGAGCCGCCACTTCGAGTTTCGAGCATGGCCTTGATTGTATCGATTGCCGTAAGCAGGACATCGACTATAGGTTCCGTAACTCCTACCTGACCGCCTCTCAGTGCATCCAAAAGGTCTTCGACATCATGGCAGAAGGTCGAAAGCTCCGTCATTTCAACGGTAGCCGAACCACCCTTCAAGGTATGGGCGGCACGGAAGATTTCATCTATAGCGTCATGATTGGATGGATCGTTCTCTATTACAAGAATGTTGCTTTCAAGAGTTTCCACCTGCTGTTCAGCTTCGGCAAAAAAATCTTTGAGAAGTTCTTCATTATTAGCGTCAAGGTAATCACTCATAACTATATTCTAACCTCTTCCAAACAATAGTCAAGGGAGGACTTGAAAACTCACCGAAAATGAATTTCCGACCCCCTGCCGAATTTAAAATCCTGAAGAATCAGGATCCTATACGTCTCGCTCTCCGTCACCCGGATAAATCTCCCGAAAGCAAACGGATCCACAGGCCCTAAAAAAAGAACCCCCTCCGGCATCAGCAGACCCCAAAAACAATTTGCGGTCGATAAAAACCTGAGGCAAATCTGCACATTGAAATATTATAGCATAAGTCGCAAAAATAGAAAAGCATAAAATAAATTTATTTTAAGCATTGGACGGACGTTGAATTTAAGCAAAAAAACGGACAAACCCCTAAAACCATCAACCCCGCTGCAGTGCAGCGGGGCATGGAATTTACTGTATGGACAGCATCTGAGGATGAACGCAGCTTAAAATCAGCTTTAAACATCGCCCAAAGCATCGGGACGTACGCTACCCCTTTCGAATCAGACGAGCTTAAGCTGGGCGAGCCTTCTGCATGCCTCACGAACGTCATCCCTGTGTCCAAACGAACTGAATCGCAGGTAACTTTCACCTGAAGGACCGAATCCTGAACCCGGTGTCGTAACTACGCGGCATTCGTCAAGAATCTTGTCGAAAATGTCCCAGCTCTTCCAACCGGGGAAATTCACCCAGAGATAAGGAGAGTCGCCCGTATAGTAAACCCTTACGCCTGCCGCAGCAAAATTCTCACCCCTGAGGGCTTCTTCCATGAGGCGTGCGTTTTCAAGGTAATAGTCCACAAGTCCGGTGGTTTCCTCTATGCCTTTCGGATCCAGCGCCGCAAGTCCACCCTGCTGTGCGATGTTGCTTGCTCCGTTGAAAAGCGTCGTCATGACGCGGTTCCAATCCTCACGTACGGAAGATCCGTCGGCATACTTCAATTCATTCGGTACGACGCTCCAACCCAGGCGTACTCCGGTAAATCCTGCAAGCTTGGAGAACGAGTTGATTTCAATGGCACACTTTTTCGCACCCTTGATTTCATAGATTGAGCGCGGAAGCTTGTCGTTCCTGATGAATGCCGAATAGGCCGAATCGAATATGATTATGCATCCGTTCTGGTTTGCAAAGTCGACGAGTTTCTTGAGCTGGGACTTAGTGCATGCGGCTCCGGTAGGATTGTTCGGACTGCAGAAATATATGAGCGAATCGGGCTTTACTGCAGAAAGGTCCGGGAAAAATCCGTTTTCGGCGGTACACGGAAGATAGGTTACACCCTTATATCCGTTCCTGCCTGATTTTCCGGCGGCACCGACTATTACGCTTCCATCGACGTAAACAGGATATGCAGGATCCTGCACGGCAATCGGAACCTTGCGTCCAAAAAGGGTCTGAATCCTGGCGATGTCGCACTTGGAACCGTCAGAGATGAAAATCTCATTTGAAGAGAAACCCAGGTTGGCATATACGACGTCCGCAATTTTTTCCCTCAGAGATGAAAGACCCTGCTCGTCACCGTATCCCGAATAGCCGACTTTCGTTCCAAGTCCCCTGGCATAGGTGACCATGGCGCTCGTAATGTGCGGCGTAAGCGGCTCAGTCGTATTTCCGATTCCAAGACTGATGATTTTTGCATCCGGATGCTTTTCCAGATACTCACGGCGACGCTTTGCAACTTCCGGGAAAAGATAACCCGCAGCCAGATTCGCAAATCCTGTGTTTCTTTCTATCATTTGAGAGACCTCTTTCTGTCAACCTCTGCAGGCACGCGCCTAGAGGCAAATTCTGGAAGGACCGCCCTTACCGGAACCTCCCGCGTATAGGGAACCTCTAAAAACGAGTCTTTGGAGGTTACTTTTAAAGTGCGATGTTTTACCCCACGGATTCCATGGATTTAAAACTCGACGGAAAACCTAAAAACGCCCGGAGCGAATTCTTAAGAGGCTGTTTTGAAAATGTGGACATCATTCTCGGCACTGAAAAGATCGCTCAGGGATTTTTAGACGTATAGTGCACGTTCCATAAAAATATTATCAAATTAAAAAAACTGGGGCAAGGTGTAAAAGCCCGTATGCCAGGGAAAATCTCAAATATGTCTACAGGCGACGTCGTCAGACATCGTTTTACAGACCTAAGGATATTATTGTCAACGCTGAACAATCCGCTTTCGGATTATTCAGTGTTTCCCTAAATTTACGATTCCTCTTTCGGAGCATCCCTGTGTTTCTTCTTGTTCTGGACGCACGGAATGAAGATGGTGAATTCTGCGAAGGAGCCGGTTTCACTTTCGAGCGCAATCTTGCCTCCATGCCCCTCCGCTATGGTCTGGGCTATGGAAAGTCCAAGTCCGCACCCGCCGGTATCCCTCGTCCTGGATGAATCTGAACGGTAAAACCGGTTGAAGATGCGTTTCCTGTCCTCCACCGGAACACCTGGCCCCGTATTGTACACCTTTACGAAAGCCTTTTGCCCCGACATGCCGACGGAAACCCTCACGTCTGCGCCCGAATCGGAATTCTTCATCGCATTGTCGGTCAGGATTATTATCGCCTGCTTGAGCTTCTTTTCATCGCCAACGATGTTCAATGGCTCATCGGGTATCTTGAGGGAGAGCTTTTTTCCCTGCTCGTAGGCAAGGCTTTCAAACGGAAGCACGGCACATGCAGTAACGTCGCAAAGGTCGAGTTCCTTCATGTCGTACTCCATGACACCCGCATCCTCACGAGCAAGGTAGAGCATGTCTATCACCAGCTGCCCCATCCTTTCGTTTTCCATCTTGATGTAGTTGAGCCATCGGTTTTCCTTGACCTGCTGTTCCAGCACCGAGATGTTTGCGGAAATCACCGCTATCGGGGTCTTAAGTTCATGCGATGCATCGGAAATGAACTGACGCTGGCGGTTGAACGAACCCTCGACATCCTTTACGACTATGTGTGATATGAGCCATGCGATAAGGAAAAGAACAAGAAGGCTGAACAGATATATGACTATCGAGAAAAACCGGAACCGGTTCTTGTTTGCAATGTCGTTCATGGTATCGACGACGACAAGCATATCATGTCCGCCAATGGAACTGTAAAGGTAGGTCATGCCGTGGACGTTTCCGCTCGGTCTTCCGGTCTTGGCGGAATATGAGGCGATTTCTTCAATCAGTCCGGACTCCCTTTCAGATATGAAGTTCCTTATGACTGAAACGATATTTTTCTGCGGGTCAACTTCAGCCGTAAAGCAGTCGTGGAACCCCCAGGAAGCAGAAGAATCACCGTCAGCCCACATGAAGCTCAAAAGCCCCGGGTGATGATCCGGCAATTCTTCCTTCGGCTTATCCTCGGGCAGTTTTTCAGTTCCATCTTCCCGACTGTCGGCGTACATTCCGATGAGTTTTGCACCATCTTCCTGCACGACGGATCTCATGAAGCGCTGGACTTCATATTTGCCCGAGAACGACATGAATGCATTCAGCACGGATATGAGACAAGCCAGAATCACCCCGACAATCAGCAGGATGAAAAGCGAGTTCTTAAGCCTAAGCCTAAAGAAAACGTTCTGGCTGTCCATCAACCTAGAGTTTTTCTTCAAGGGAGTAACCGATTCCACGGGCCGTACGTATCTGTACGTTTACCTTCAGCTGCTCAATCTTTTTCCTAAGGAAGGAAATGTAGACCTCGACGTTGTTGTATTCGGCATCGGAATCTCCGCCCCAGATTTTTTCGATAATGACTTCCTTCTTTATAATCTGCTTTGGATTTTCAAAAAGAAGCTCGATTATCTGAAATTCCTTAAGGGAAAGCTTGATGGATTCGCCGTCAACCTTCTGGAGTGCGCAGCTGCCCTTGTCCAACGCCAAATCGCCATAGGAAAGCGTAGTGTTCTTTACGTCGCCCTTCCTGCGGGAGATGGCCCTGATTCGTGCAAGAAGCTCATCGGTGCTGAACGGCTTTGTAACGTAATCATCCGCTCCGCAGTCAAGTCCCTTGACACGATCCTCGATGTCATCCTTTGCCGTGAGCAGCATTACGGGAACGCTGTTCTTTTCCTCACGAAGCGTACGGAGAACCGAAATTCCATCCATTCCGGGAAGCATTATGTCCAGGACAATTACGTCATATATGCCGCTTCTGGCATACCTCAATCCTTCCTTCCCGTCATAGACGGCATCGACACCGTAACGGTTCTTCTGGAAAATCTCAACGAGGGCCTGTGAAAGCCTTACCTCGTCTTCAACTAATAAAATCCTCATGATTATAAGAATACACCCTTAAGGCTTTTTTTTCATCAGATAAAACAAAAATTTTTTAAAAAATTTGGAGAATGGATTCGGTAGGGAGCTTTTCCGGACGGATTTGTGACGGTGAATCCATTCCGCCCGGAGTTAATGGTTAATCGGGGCAAAAATCAGATGAGCTTGAACATCTGCTCTATGTGCGGCTGACGGACAACCATGACCGAGCAGTGTGAAGAACCTATGATTTCGCTGTCCTGCATTCCTAGCCTACCCCTTGAAAGTACGGAGGAACCTTCAGACCTGCTTGAATCACCGAGAAGTATGAGGTCGGCATTGCATTCACCGGAAACCTTTATGATTTCAGACCAGACCGCACCGTGGCGCACTTCGGTCTCAAGCTTCACGCCCTTTGACTTTGCCAGCTTGACCACATAGTCAAGGTCCTTGTCGGCACTGCTTTCGAGTTCGGACGTAAAATTCCTGCCTTCGTTGTTCACGAGAAATTTCTTCAGGACGAGCCGCTCAATGGAATCCGTATCGACGACATAGACAACCCTGACCTGGCACCTGTAGATTTTTGCCATCATGATTCCATACATCACCGCATTAAGGGAAGATACGGAGCCGTTATATGCAACGACAACTTTCTTGAAGAGCGTTTTTAACATTTTTCCTCCTGCCTGTGTTTCAGGGATTTCAGGACGAAGACATTCTCCCTTTCCCTCTCCTCGAGTACGCTTTCAATGTACGTAAGCGTCTCCTTGTCCTGCGGGATTATCATCTTGTCCAGTGCGTTGACGCGGCGCTGAGTCTTCTTGACCTCACGTGCAAGGCTCCAGACTATGGTCCTTATACTTGCCATATCGGTCAAAAGGGTCAGCAACTCAAAGAAATCTTTCATCACTTCATCGTTGTCGGGGGACGTGCCCAAAAACGACGAAAAGAGCTCGTGCTTCGGAAGCTTGACTTCAACGGTATCGAAACTCATTCCTCCTATGACGGCAGGCTTTTCCTCAAGCTCGAATTTATAGTTCACCGCATGGGCAATCCTTTCGACCCGATCGCCGCCAACGGTCATGAGCATCCTCTTCAATGCAGGATACGCCCTGTCAAGGCACCTGTCGATATCGAGTTCAAGAAGCTTGACCTTTTCAACCAGTCGCATCAACTCCATGACAAGTATTTCACGCTTCTGCTCCAGAAGGTCGTATCCCTCGGTGCTTACGGCGAGCTGCTCCTTGATGGCGAGAAGATTGGATTTTGTCGGTGCAATGTTAAGTTTGTTTGCCATAACGCTCCCCCGTCAACAGATGTCCGAATCCTAAGCTGATGCGCCGCTTTCACCGTCGGACTTCGGAAGGTACCTGTCGATGTATTCGTCCTTGATTCTATAGAGCTCTTCCCTCGGTAGGATTGAAAGAATCTTCCATCCAAGGTCCAGAGTCTCGTCTATGGAACGGTTCTCGTATTCACCCTGGGTGAAGAACTGTTCCTCAAGCGCACGTCCGAATTTAAGGTAGAGCTTGTCCAGTTGGGAAACCTCTTCCTCACCGATGATTGCGGCAAGGTTCCTGATGGCCTTTACCTTCGAATACGATGCAAAAAGCTGGCTCGAAACGGATGCATGGTCTTCGCGGGTCATTCCGGCTCCGATTCCGTCCTTCATGAGTCGGCTCAGTGAAGGAAGACCTGCAACGGGCGGATACATCCCCTTCTGGCTCATCTCCCTGTCGAGTACTATCTGCCCCTCGGTTATGTATCCGGTAAGGTCCGGTATCGGATGGCTGATGTCGTCGTTCGGCATGGTGAGGATTGGTATCTGGGTGATTGAACCCTTGCTTCCCTCGATTTTTCCTGCACGCTCATAAAGTTCCGCCAGGTTTGAATACAGGTATCCCGGATATCCCTTTCGGCCCGGAACCTCGCCCCTGGTCGTGGATATTTCGCGGAGAGCCTCGCAGTAGTTGGTCATATCGGTCATGACGACAAGAACGTGCATGCCGCATTCAAACGCAAGGTATTCGGCTGCCGTAAGCGCACACCTTGGGGTTATGATTCTTTCGATGGACGGAGCGTCTGCAAGGGACTGGAACATTACGACCTTGCTGAGAACGCCGCTTTCCTCGAAGGTATTCTTGAAGAACTGCGCCACGTCGTACTTGATTCCCATGCCGGCAAAGACCATGACGAAATCCTCGTCGGAATTGAGGATCTTGGCCTGCCTGATTATCTGGGCCGCAAGCTTGTTGTGGGGAAGACCGTTTCCCGAAAAGATAGGAAGCTTCTGTCCACGAATCAGGGTGTTCATTCCGTCGATTGAAGAAATGCCCGTCTGTATGAAGTCCTTTGGATATACCCTGGCATACGGATTTATCGGGTTTCCGTTGACGTTTACCCTTTTGCTGGAAATGATTTCGGGATATCCGTCGACAGGCTGTCCGAGTCCGTTGAAAATCCTTCCCAGAAGCCCCTTGCCCACGCGGAGTTCCATCGGTACGTCCAGGAATTCCACGGTGGTATCCTTCAGGTCCAGACCGGTCGTAGTTCCGAAAATCTGGACTACGGCAGTCTTTTCGTTTATGTCTATTATGCGTCCCGTCCTTTTTTCGCCGTTCCTGTCGCGGACATAGACAACCTCGTCGTAAAACGAATTGGGAGTCCTCTGCACAACAACGATTGGACCGTCAACGCTTTCAAGTCCCTTATATTCGATTCCTTTCATTTAATCCCCCTGGCGCCAAATCACACGACCGAAGTCGACTTATACCTGCGCTCAAGCTCTCCCATCTGCTCTTCCAGATGATACTGAATGGTCTTGAGTTCATCGATGCTGCCGTTCGCAACCACCGACTTGGCCCTGACGATTTCATTCTTGACGGGAAGTTCGTTCACCCTGAGGAGCGGACATCCGGCCTTGACCGTAGCAAGGGACAGCTCGTAGAACTGTATTATCAGAAGGAGGAGCTGAACCTGCTTTTCCGGGACGGAATACTGGTCTATGTCGTCGAATGCACTCTGCTGCAAAAATCCGTTCTTTATGAGTTCTGCCGCCGTAAGTATGAGCCTGTCGCTTTCGGGAAGGGAATCCGCACCGATGAGCTTGACTATCTGCTGGAGCCTCTGTTCGCGCTTCAGTATGTCAAGGGCCTTAATCCTTATTTCAGACCAGCGCGGATCAAGCCTGTCCCACCAAGCCTTGACTTCATCAGCATATTCCGAATAGGAATCTATCCATCCGATTGCAGGATAATGCCTCGCGTTTGCAAGTTCCCTGTCCAGCGCCCAGAAGCACCTTATGAAGCGTTTCGTATGCTGCGTTACAGGCTCCGAGAAATCGCCTCCAGGAGGAGAAACCGCACCGATTACGGATACCGAACCTTCTTCACCGTTCAGGCTGTTTACGCGCCCCGCCCTTTCATAAAATTCTGCAAGCCTCGTAGGAAGATATGCAGGGAATCCTTCTTCAGCGGGCATTTCCTCCATTCGTCCCGAAAGTTCGCGAAGTGCCTCAGCCCATCTGGACGTGGAATCCGCCATGATTGCAACATGCTTTCCCATGTCCCTGTAATATTCAGCCAGCGTTATTCCGGCGTAAAGCGAAACCTCGCGTGCCGCAACCGGCATGTTGGAAGTGTTGGCGATGAGGATGGTGCGCTCCATGAGGGAACGGTTCGTCCTTGGGTCTATGAGCCTCGGGAATTCGGTCAGAACGTCGGTCATTTCGTTTCCGCGTTCGCCGCATCCGATGTAGACTATCAAATCAGCATCGCACCATTTTGCGATTGCATGCTGGGTCATGGTTTTTCCGGTACCGAATCCACCCGGAATCGCAGCCGTTCCCCCCTTACTCAGCGGGAAAAATACGTCGATGACCCTCTGTCCGGTTACAAGCGGTTCCGTGACTTCAAGCTTTTCTGCAAAGGGTCTCGGCTTACGGAGCGGCCAGTAATGGGACATTGCAATCTCTTCGCCAAGTTCGGTAAGGGCAATCTTTTCGTCGACCGTGTATGAGCCCTTTCCGGCAAATTCCTTGAGGATACGTCCCTTGACGGTTGGAGGCACCATGATTTTATGGACCATAGATCCTGTTTCCTGTACGGTACCCAGCACCATTCCGGGCTTAATCTCCATGCCGACGGAAATTCCTTCGGAAGGAGTAAAATCCCACTTCCTTTTGGTGTCTATCGGTTCGGTCCTCTGTCCTGGAAGAAGGAAGGTTCCTCCGTTTTCGAACATTTCCTTTAGAGGACGCTGGATTCCGTCATATATGGTTCCGATGAGTCCCGGTCCTAGCTTGAGCGAAAGAGGACGACCGTTGCTTACGACCTCCTCTCCGACCTGCATTCCCGAATCATCCTCGTAAACCTCGATCGTGGCATTGCCCTTGTCCAGGCGGATGATTTCACCGATGAGCTTTTTGTTTCCAACGTCGACGACATCATAAAGTCCGCATCCATCCAGCCCCTCGGCATAGACGATCGGACCGCTGATCCTAGTAATCTTTCCGCTGATCATTCTGGAATCCTCCCGCCGAAAAGCGCCTGTGCAAGTTCCTGCGTACTGGTCTCAAGAATCTCCCTCACCTTCTGGTCAAGGGTCAGACGGCACGTAACCTTTCCGTCTATCGTAGAAACGATGAGTCCCCTGCGGAATTTGAATCCTTCGACAGCTTCGTCCATGATGGCAACCTCATCCACTTCGGTAACGGATTCCACAGGATTGTCTATCGATTTGGCCAGAAGTTCCTCTGCTACGGATTTTTTGATTCCGACGGACTTTACGGTAACCGGTACGGATCCGATTGCAAAATCAGAACGCTCCAAAAGCTTCTGTATCACCAGGAGCTGCTTTTCGTCCCCGGCCTTTTCGAAATATGAGTTTATTGCATCAACAACGGATCCGTGGATGTAGGAAACCAGATGGCGCTCCTTCTCCAACGGAACGGATGCAGAAATATTCCTGGTAAACGAATCAAGGAGCGACTGCGATTCAGCCTTGGCCTTGGATTTAGCTTCCTCAACCCTTGCTTCCACACCGCCCGTCAGTTCCGAACAGGTTTCGTCCGCCCTGGACAGTATCCTTTCAGCCTTCTTTTTGGCATCGGCAAATATCTCCCTGTCCAAAGCATCAGTCGAACGTAATTCTTCCATAATTGAACTTCCAAATAGCCCCCGCGGAAGGGACATCAGTCAAAAGGGATGCCCGAAGGAATCCCAGCAAAAAAAACTTTGGCCTCCGAAAACCGTGGAATCCGGAGGGCGCATGATGAACGGCCGGGTCCAATGAACTCAAACGCGGATTCCGACCGCCTCACGTATCGAATCGGTCAGGGTTTTCCTTCCCGGAAGCCGTCCCTGCAGACCTGGAATCTCAACGATAAGGGGAACCCTGCCGTTTTTCTGCCAGTCAAGGACTTCCTTTTCCAGCATGTCGGCCACATCCTCCGTCAATATGAGAATCTTGGGCCTGTCGCTTGAAGAAGGACCGCTGACCTTCGACGACTGTCCCGTCATCAGTTGGAATGCATCGAGAGCATCCCCCCTGTTGTTCACGGCCGTACCGTCTACTCCGACAAGCTTAAAGCCAAGCTGCAGTTCCCGTTCACCGATGAAATAATATTCCACAGCCTTTTCCTTACATGAGGATTATGAACAGTGCAACAAGGAATCCCCAGAGACAGATTCCTTCAGCAAGACCTACGAAAGGAAGGGCCTTACCGGAAAGCTCTGAATTCTCCGCCATTGCACCCATGGCAGCTGCACCGATTTTACCGACCGCAATGCCCGATGCAAGACAGGCTATGCCGACTGCAATTGCCGCTGCAACATACTTGATTCCTGCGCCGGCGCTACCAGATGAAACCTCCTGAGCCGCTTCCGATGAAACAGGCTGTGGAACGGCTGTCTGGGCGAAAACTGCCGCCGTAGATACAAAAGCCAATACGGCAAACACCAATAAGAATTTCCTGGTTGATGAGCTTTTCATAACACACCTCGTCTTTAGACACATGGGTATTCCCAAAGGACAGTCCCTCGGAATCCTCACCGTTAAAATCATGCCCGGCACAGGCCAGGCGGCGGACACCCCTTAAAACCCGAAAGCCTGCGCTCAGCATCAATCGATCTGACTCAGGCTCCGGAGTTTTTTCCGAAGCGGCCATATATCTGGGGAAGAAGGATTCATGAAAGCTTCACGAACCGACATTCCCTTACTATTTCCGTATTTCCAGTCCGGTTCATCCGGTGCAAAATACCGCAAAATAGCAGACATCAAATTCAGAGCGGACATCCATAAACGGATTCACCAAACAAATCTGAACGCATGCAGTTCCCGCTCAGTCTGCATCGTCCTTTCAATCCTGCATCAGCCTTCTACGGATTTGTACGTAAAGGCAAACGGCTTGAAGTCCCTTCCCGTTTCATGGAAGAACTTGCTGAAGAACTCGTAGTACTGGAGACGGACAACCTGGATGGCAACTATCATTCCTTCAAGTGCGACCACAATGGCGTTTCCGACTATGCTGATGAGTATTCCGCCAACCCCCGGAGCCATGGAAACCATCTTTTCGATGAGGTATCCAAGGACGGCATGTGCAAGCGCAAAGGCTCCTACACGAACGAAGCTGACCGTATTGGAAAGGTATGATGAAATGACTTCTATTATTTCAACCACTCCGGAAATCAATGCGGAACCGAATCCGTTTTCAAGGACCGGCCTTTCACCGTCCATAAGCCTTGCAAAAGGTTCACCGAAGGATGTCATCAGAAGCGAAAGTCCGATTATGATCCAGTCGTAAATCATCGGCTGACCGTTGAAAAGTGCAACCTTCAGTGCAAAGAAAATGACGTACCAGAAGAACACAGCTCCGCTTATTCCCGTCTTTCCGAAAATCGCCTTGCCCGGCTTACGGAGAACGAACTGATTCACGATGTTTATGATGATTCCGACCGAATTGATTACGAATCCGACCGCAATGGTAAATCCGAAGAAGATGAACATGCGCTTGATTGATTCCGAATCTCC
>CACYBG010000064.1 GCA_902772605.1 uncultured Spirochaetaceae bacterium | reverse complement strand
GTTTTGGAGGGTATAGGCCATTATTTCATTCTGAACCAAGTCTTCATCATTTATGTCGTAATTCAATTCAGGACTTATCGTGTAATAGGTCTTTATGAATTCCAGAGACATAGGATCAATCGATTTGTAGATGCGACTAACCTCATCCTTGAATTCGCTGTGGGTAAAATAAATTCCATGGAAGCCTTCATGATTTATGAACTGCCACCTAAGGTATTCAGGAAGTTCCCTTGAAATTGAAATGACAGCTCCATCACACGGAACAAGAAGTCCGTCTTCAGATTCGGCAAGGAGTCCGTTGTGAAGCATGATGTCTTTCAAAAGATACTCGTAAGAATTGAGTTGAAAATTTTCTTCGTAAGCCTTGTTGAAGAATTTTGCAATCACGCTCGGTCTGTAATCATAAGCGTTAAATCCGTGAATGTCTGCAATGTCTTCTTCCATGGCAAGGGTTCCGATGTATCCGTTTTTTTCGGCATAAAAAGCAAGCCTCTTGAAAATCTTGTCCTGCACGGTATAGTTTTCGGTATCAAAAATCAAGATGTTCGGAAAAGCTTCCCAGGCAAAAACTTCATACGTACTGTTGCGCCAATTATTCATATCCCAATCGGGAATGAGTCCGGGGTCTGCAACAATCGGATTAAGTCCACGTTCATCACGCTCAGATTCACACATCAGGATTCCGACCAAATCATCAGTACTGCCGCATGAAAACTCTGAATAAGGATTCTCAAAGCCGGCTGCCGGAAGTGAAGTTTTTCTCTGATCATGATTGTGACGTACGAGGATTTTTTCTGACCCGATAGATACGTTGACGGTCCCCTGTTCGGAATCCGGATCCATTTTTCTATAGAACATATTGATTTCGGTATTCACATCATACGGAAAAGCCTTCTTGCCGTCGGAAAAATCAAGTTTTGAAAAATCGGAATACAGGACTCCTCCGCTCGGACCAAAACAATATTTCAAATTTCCATTTTCATAAATCCAGCCTATTGATTTCCGTTCAATCGACATGTTTGAAACCTTTGCGCCCGGAATGGAACTGATTGCAAATCCGGACGGAATCCTTGGAATGCAAACACTAATCCTGACTGTCTGTCCGGCAAATGATTTTGGAATCCGAACCTTTGAATAGGCTTCGGAATTTAAAACATCGTTTTCATCGGACATCGTGTAAAGGTAAAAAGTAACCGGATACAAAGCATTTTCTGCGAGTCCAGAAGACGCATCGTCGGGAATCGTTATGTCTGCACATATTGAATAATCCTTATATTCTCCGTTTTCACCGAACAGCTTTTTTTTCTGCTTTTCTGAAAACAAATACATCGTACGGAAGTCATCCTTATATGCAACGGAAATTTTTTCATTTGAGGATGAATCGTCTTCCCGAGTGATTTCGCCTTCATTTTTTTTCTGCGCTTCGTTCCTGCTTTTACAGGAAAATAGAACGAACGCAGCAAGAATCATAAATGCTATTTTTTTCATAAGCCATCCGTAAAACCAGTAAGCCGCCGAAAAACAGTCCAAGCATGAATCACTGAAATATTTCCCAGACGGTTCACTGAATCTTCATTCATTTAAATCCACGTAACGGTTTCAGACAGGGCTTTCCTTGAACCGTGATTTGGAAGCGGTTTGAATCCTTCCTCGGC
Source organism: uncultured Spirochaetaceae bacterium (assembly GCA_902772605.1). Classification (GTDB taxonomy): domain Bacteria; phylum Spirochaetota; class Spirochaetia; order Treponematales; family Treponemataceae; genus Treponema_D. The sequence continues at coordinate 5,066 of CACYBG010000064.1, read as the reverse complement.
ATATCCCAAATCCAGAAGCATAAGTATCTCTTCATTTTCGGGAAGTCCAAGAAGATCGTGAAGTTTATCCGGATCAAAATTGTTTATCCAGCAGTTGTCAACTCCAGCATTTGATGCAGCAAGACAAAGGTGCGTTGCAACGATTGTCGCATCCTCAATTCCGGAATTTCGCTTTGCACCAGGATATGTAAATACATTTTCCCTGTCGAATGCAACGACGAGTACAACCGGAGCCTTATAACGGCAAGGTGTCGCCTCATCGATTTTCTTGAGTGCATCTTCGGACTGAAGCACATAGACATGCTGTTCCTGAAGGTTTTTTGCAGTCGGAGCAAGCCGTCCAGCCTCCAGGATTTCGACGATTTTATCCTTATCGACACCCTTTCCGTTGAATTTTTTACATGAATACCGTTCCTTTACAAGTTCAGTAAATTCCATTGTTTCCCTCCAAATATGAATTATGCAGCCCAATCTTCATGTTTTGGCCACATTTTCTTCTATATAATATATATGATACCAACATTTAAAACCACAGTTTTTACGGCGGATCCTACCTTTCTGAGGCATACTGAGGAACCGCTGATTAACACAGGAGAATACCCATGACATCTGCATACCGTTTGATAGCGGGGGTATCAGACAGATTGATTATACTACATTTTTCATGAAAATGTGAATCATCCGGGCAGAAAGGTGAATTTCAAAATCAACCTTCACAATTCACGCAAAATAGTGCTATAATCATACTGACGGATTATTTATTCGTGCGGAAGGTTTCACACCTCGTTGCTTGCAGCGATGTATGTTGATTTATCCAAAAACAGGCAGCCCAGTCTAAGAATGAAATCATTGAACCTTTAGACTGACGAAGTCTGTTGCATTCATCACCGTTTCTTTTCGGTCAAATAATATCCCTTTCAGGAGGAATAAAAAATGTATGAATTTGCCCCTGACGAAAAAAAAGCATATGAAAGAATGAAATTGCCGTTTGGCATATATCAATACATAAACAATAAGGCCGTTACCGTTCTCGTATCCGATGGACTTTGTGAAGCCCGGAACATGCCGAGGGAAAAGCTGATGACGACACTTACAGACAGAATGTTCGAATCGCTCCATCCTGAAGATGCAGTACGAATGGCAAAGATAGGAAAAGATTTCGCAGAACATTTATGTGAAGAATATGATGCCGTATACCGTTCGATGCACAGCGACAACACGTACCACCTTATCCACACGATTGGAAAAAGGCAGATAATGGAAAACGGTGACGAGCTTGCCTTCCTGTATTACATCGACATGACGCAAAGCAATTCTTCAATCAGAAAAATAAGCAAATCATATATCAGTACTCAGCGCGATAATTTTTACTTTGATGCCATTACAAAAATACCGAACATAAATTATTTTTATGAAATGGCCGGTGAAAAAATCAATGCGATAAAAAGCGAAAACAAGGCCCCTTACCTGATTTTCATCGACATAAATGGAATGCAGGCGTTCAATTCCGAATACGGCTTTACGAAAGGCAATGAACTTCTCCAAGTTGCCGCAAAAAAAATAACGGAAACATTTAAAAACGATTTGACCGTACGTGCATACAACGACCATTTCATAATTTTAACCGGATCAACGGATATTGAAGCAAACATATATAAAATCAATCAGCAGATAAAAGACGATCCAAAAGGAAACACGACCGGAATCAGAGCCGGAATCATAAAGTTGGAAGAAGGGATGTCATTTACCGATGCAATTGACAATGCAAAAATCTGCACGAAAGAAATCGGAAACAACCTGAACACGGTTTTCAAATATTTTTCAAAGGAACTTGATGAAGCATATTGGAACCGGCATTACATAATCGAATCATTCAATCAGGCGATTGAAGAGAAATGGATAAGGATTTACTATCATCCAATCATAAGGGTTAAGTCGGGAAAAGTAAGTTCATGTGAAGCACTCGCCCGTTGGGTCGATCCCAAAAAAGGAATAATTACTCCTGGAAATTTCATTCCAGTCCTGGAAAAATACCATCTGCTTTACAAACTAGACCTTTACATGGCAGAGGAAATTTGCGTTGAGGTTGAAAAAAGAAGGGCCGGTGGACTTGAAATAATTCCAATCTCAGTGAATTTTTCCGGACAGGATTTCGACCACATAAACATTGCAGAAAAACTTGAAGGCATTTTAAAAAAATACGGACTCAGTTCCGACGTATTGATAATCGAAATAACCGAACAGGCAGTCGCAACTGCAACGGATAATTTCAAGGCCCAAATCAAAAAGCTCAAGGACATGGGATTTAAAATATGGATTGATGACTTCGGCAGCGGATATTCGTCACTGAATGTTTTCAGCCAGTACCATTTTGATTTGGTCAAGTTCGATATGGAACTCATGAAGCACCTTAACGACAATAACGGAGCGAACAGGCACATAATGAAGGCCATTGTCGAAGTTGCAAAAAAAATGCACGTCCACACTCTTGCTGAAGGAATAGAAATGAAGGAGCATGTTGATTTTCTTAAAGAAATCGAATGTGACCAGGCTCAGGGATTTTATTACATGAAGCCTGCACCACTTGAAATGCTGTTGACCCAAAGACAATACTTGAGTGATATTCCGGAATCCGAAACCAAAAATGAAGCTGTTGAGGCCGATAGACTGTAAGTTCTGGCATTTATTGAGCTGATTTTAGGATTTGAACGATAATTCTACCCCATAATTTAAAAACCGGCAGAAATGTCGGTTTTTTTTGTTTTTTTCCGGAAAACATATTGACTTTATACTTACCGTTCGGTATATAAATAGATATGGAAAACGAACAGAACACGAAAAAAAACTTGATGGACGTTTCGGTAAAGCTTTTTTCCGAAAAAGGATATGATTCGGTTGGAGTCCAGGAAATCTGTACAAAGGCCGAAATAACCAAACCTACGCTCTACTATTATTTCGGAAGCAAATCAGGACTGCTGCAGAACATAATAGATGAATACGGCAAAACCTTTTTGAAAAAGATAGAGGATGCCGCAAACTATGAGCACGACTTTCAAAAATCACTGACGAAACTCTACAAGACAGCAATCAATTTTGCAAAGGATAACAAGACATACTTCGCCTTTCACTGCATATTGATGAATGCACCTGATGGAAGCGAATCGGCAGAAGTTTTTTCACCTGTTAAGGCTGGACTTGAATCCGCCATACTTAAATTCTTCAAGAATTCATGCAACGAATTCGGCAACATGAAGGGAAAGGAAAAACTTTATTCCATACTTTTTCATGGGAATCTATATTCAGTTGCACAAGCCTACCTTAATGGAAAAATCAAAAATAACGAAGAGACGATTTACGCAATCGTCCATTCGTTCATGTACGGAATTGCAAACTAAAAATTTCAGGAGAAAAAAATGGACAGACTCTTTTCAGACAAATTCTTCTATCACATTTATCCGCTCGGAATGTGCGGATGTTCCCGCAGGAATGATTTCTGCTGCCCTCCGGGAAATGGATTCGACAGGCTCATCGGTGAACTTGACCGCATCAAGTCGCTTGGGGTAAACGCAGTCCTGATTGGTCCGGTTTTTGAATCATCTTCACATGGATACGACACGCTGGACTATTTTTTCGTTGACCGACGTTTGGGAAACAACGAAAGCTTCAAGAGATTCTGCGATGCATGCCATGAACGTGGACTTTCGGTTTTACTCGATGCAGTATTCAACCACACCGGCCGTGATTTTTTTGCATTCAAGGATTTGATTCAAAACGGTCGCGAATCAAAATACAGGGATTGGTACTGCAACATAAATTTCGATGGACGTTCATGTTTCGGCGACAATTTCGATTACTGCGGATGGGCCGGTTGCATGGACCTCGTTAAACTCAACGGAGAAAATCCAGAGGTTCAGGAATACCTGATTTCTGCAACAAAACATTGGATCGATACATTCGGAATCGATGGACTTCGACTTGATGCGGCAGATGTTTTAAGTCCAAAATTCATGGACAGGCTTTCATGCGAAATCAAAAAATACAGAAATGATTTCTGGCTGTTCGGTGAAGTAGTACATGGAGATTACAACGACTGGGCGAAAAAAGGTCGTCTGGATTCGGTTACAAACTATCAAATTTACAAATCAATGTGGTCAGCACTGAATACGAAAAATTTCTTCGAACTTTCCTACAACCTGAACAGGGAATTCGGAAGCGACGGAATGTACAGAAACATACAGCTCTTCAATTTCGTCGATAACCATGACGTAAACAGAATCGCAAGCACACTGAACGACGAAAGCCTTGTACATTTGATTTATGCACTCATGTTCTGCATTCCGGGCATTCCATCAGTCTATTATGGAAGCGAATGGGGAATCAAAGGACAGCGAGGAGATTATGATGATTTCCAACTGCGACCTGCGTTACCGCCATTCGTCGAATCGCTTGAAAGGTTTGCATGGCCAGACCTAAACAGTGATGCATTGGTCGAAACGATAAGAAAATTTTCAAAAATAAGGGCAAACAGCATAGCACTTCAACGCGGAGACTACAAGGAACTCTTTGTTTCAAACATGCAGTTTGCATTTTCACGTACATTTAAAAATGATACCGTACGTATTTTCGTAAATCTTGATTCATCACCGGCAAAAATCAAAATACAAAACAACCATGAAATTGAAGTCCCTGCAAAGTGGCTTGTAATCGACAACGACTGACCCCTCCCTTTCATTTAATTCAATTAAAACAGATTTACATCATTTTCCCAGAGTCGCATCCTATGGCATTATAACGGATGCGACTCTTTTTATTATATACCTAACGGTATGTATATTGGAGATTTAATAAACTAACTTCCATTGCATTTTAAATCCTTTCTGACACAGCTAATTTTTAGATCTGCGTAACACACAGTTGCTGATTTACCCACAATCGTAAAAAAAGACATGTGCGAAAATTATTACGAGTCAGTCACGCATCTGATGTTCCGCATGACAGGCTACAACGTCGTTTCAGAACTTCAGAATGTTGCGGGAAGAAGCGATGTGATTGTCACGACGAAAGAT
>CACYBG010000063.1 GCA_902772605.1 uncultured Spirochaetaceae bacterium | reverse complement strand
ATGCTGTGCAATTCCATATGCACGGGAATCCGAACTCAGGAGGTTCCATGACGAAGAAAGCGATGACGGAACTTTTTCGGATAAGGCCTATGGAGAACTTTACAGACAGGCTTTAGAGGCTGCAAAAATAAAGTCGAATGGAAAGGACGTTCCGATTGTTGCGACGGGACATCTTTACGCTGCAAATCTTGAAGGCCGATTGAAAGATGTGCAGGGTGAAATCAAGTCCGACGACGGAACGAGAATGCTTGATGTGGTCGGAAAACTCGGTTCGGTTCATGCAGGAATTTTTCCAAAGGATTTTGATTACGTTGCACTCGGTCACATCCATTATGCGAGCACGGTAGACGGAAATCCAAGGATACGGTATTCAGGCTCTCCCTTCGTCATGGGATTTGATGAGGCGAACATTCCCAGAAACGTACTTTCCGTCGAAATCGATTCCGACCATAAAACGACGGTAAAAAAAATCCAGATTCCTCAGCAGGTCGTTTACAGGCGCATATCGGGAAACTGCACTTACATAATCGACGAACTTTTGAAATATGAAGGAAATCCTCCTGAAAAAAATACGTTCATCGAAGCTTATTTCATTGCTGAAGACGGAATCAACATTCATGACAAAATCGAATCAATCCGACAAAAACTCCCCGACTGTGTTTCGGTTGTAAACGTAAAGGCGCAGCAAAGGCAAATCGATTCGGACGCCTTTGGAAACATCGACATGGACGACCTGAAGAATTTTGATGAGACGGAAATTTTCAGGAGGCTGATTCTGTCAAAGAAAGCGGCTTTATTTTCCGGGCTTCCTGATGAAGAGCAAAAGTCGAGGAAGGATGAGCTGGTCAAAAAATACATGCCGCTGTTTTTGGAAATTGCATCGGAAATGGAAAAGGAAACAAAATGAAAATCAACAGAATAGAATTTGAAAATTTAAATTCACTGAAAGGGCACTGGTGCATAGATCTGACTTGCGAATCGTTCAGGAAAAACCACAATCAGTTTGTGATTTGCGGAGAAACCGGTGCAGGAAAGACAACCATACTCGATGCAATCACCCTGGCACTTTACGGAAAAACCGCACGCCTGAATAGAATCGACGGAAACAACAATGAGATAATGACACGTAACACTGCAGCCTGTATGGCTTCGGTTGAATATGAATGTAAGGGTCGCAAATATGTTTCAAGATTTTCACAGAACAGGAAACCACGGAGCGGAAAACTTGACGTCACGGATTTTTCAGTTCTGGATGAAAACGGTACATTGATTTTTGAGTCTCACAAAAATGCGGACATGGAAGCAAAGACTGCTGAAATCATACACCTTGATTACAGTCAATTCTGCCGTTCAATCATGCTTGCACAGGGAGAGTTCAATGTATTTTTGGAGGGTGAAAAAAATTCTACCAACAATGAAAGGAAACGCGCAGAGATTCTTGCAAAAATAAACGGAACGGAAAAATACAGGGAGATTGGAAAAAGGATTTGCCTGAAGGCAGGTGATGTTGCAAAGGATTATGAAAAAGCATCGATTGAGCTTAAGAATATAGAATGCCTTGATGCAGATGAAATTGCAAAACTTAACGAAGAAAAAAAATCTCTGGCGGATTCCGTTTCAAGAATCGAATCTGAAATCAACGAACTGAATGTCGGCATGAATTGGCTTGATGAAATCGATGAAAAAAAATCCAAGCTTAATGCCGCCGAAATCAACAGGAAAAAATTTGAAGAAAAGAAAAATAAGTTTTCCTCTCAAAGTGAAATCCTGAAAAAGGCTCTGGATGCAAAAAACTGCAATTCTGCATACGAAATGTTTTTGCATTCGAACACACAGCTGGAAGAGTGCAAAAATAAAATCGCCGAAACAAAATCAAATCTTGATGATGCTGAAAAACTTTTTAGTGCTCTTGAATTGAAATCTGAAACGGCAGAACGCATTTATAACGAAAAAAACAATGAGCTTCAGGAAAAGGAAAAAGTCTGGAAGCTCGTGCGCGAATTGGATTCAAAAATACAGCCGAACGAAAAGATGTTCTTGGAGCAGAAACAGAGGAAGCAGAAATCCGAAATTGAATTGAAAAAAGAAAAGGAAAAACAAAGCGGTCTTGAAGAAAAAAAATCCCGTCTGCAAAAGATGATTTCAGAACTGGATGAATATGCTGCAAAAAACAGAATCGATGAAAGTCTCGCTGAAAAGATTCCATTGATTGAAAGCTTTGGCTCTTCCATTGAATCAAAGTGCCGCGAAATCAGCACGCTTTCAAAATCACTTTCGGACCTGAATGAAAAGCTTTCGCAAATCGAAGCAAAAAAACAAAATCTGGATTCGAAATCATATGAAACCGATGAAAAACTGAAAAAACTCGTAAAGGAAGAATATTTAAATATTTCACTGATTCTCAGAAAGGAACTGAATCCCGGCTCTCCGTGTCCAGTATGCGGTTCGACTGAACATCCGAATTGCACTGATCAAGGACAGGATGAACGGAATGATTCAGATTCAAAAACAGGCGACAGGAAACTTGTAAAGAACATTTCAGACCTTCATTCCGAACTTGAATCATTGGAAAAAGAACTGAAGAAAATTGAAAATGAGCGTACTGCAGTTCTGGAAAAAATTTCCGGATTAAGCGAAAACATTGAATCCTGCGAAAACGAAAAAAAATGTTTGATTGAAAAAATCAACGGAATAATCGGCGAGTGGAACCTTTCAATCGATGCGGAAAACGTTCCGGGAAAAATCGGAAAGGCGATTAATATGCTTCGTGAAAAGTCTGAAATCTACAGAACGAAAAAAAACGACATGAACGAGTTCAAGAACGAAATGCAATCAGTCGTTGCAATGCTCGATTCAATCGACATGCAGTCACTCGAGTTGAAATTAAGGGACGAATGCGAAAAATTTGCGGAGATGGAAAAAATCCTCGTTTCCTTGCAGGACGAACGTAAAAAAATATTCGGAGATGAAAATCCTGATGAAGATGAAAGGATTTTTAAAGTCAGCCTTCAGAAATTGAAATCTGAATCTGAAAATGCGGACGAACAGAAGGAAAAATCCTACAGGCGCAAACTTGAACTTGATGCCCTGATGAAAAATCACGAAAAGGATCTTTCTGAAAAAAAGCCTGAACTGGAATCTTTTGAAAATGCATTCAATGTCGAACTGAAAAAAAACGGATTCAGTTCAACACAGGAATTTTTGGATTGCAGATTGAGCGATGACGAAATCAAAAGAATTGAGGATGAAAAAAAATCGCTTGAAAAGGAAGACAGCGTCACTGCAACCGAATTGAAAAATGCATCCGATGAGCTTGAAAAAACAAGGTCCAAAAATCTGACCGAAAAGACAAGACCGGAACTTGAAGCCGTAAGCATGGAAAAGAAGGGAATACGTGATGAATCCAACAGACGCATAGGAGAAATTGAAGCAAGAATAAAGGCGAACGACGATGCGGAAACGAGATATAAAAAGAAGCTTTCGGATTTTCAGGCTGCAGAGGAAAAGAATACCATGTGGCAGGAAATGAAGTCCTTCATAGGAAAAATCGATGGCAGCGACTTTGAAGTTTTCGTTCAGTCCCTTGCATTGCAGAACCTTCTGGTTAAGGCGAACAGATACATACACGACATAACCGGAAGATACTCACTGGTGCAAAACGGACAGAGGGTCGATTTCAAGGTTCATGACGACAACTATCCGGACCCGAAAGACGACCGTCCGATAGACAACATGAGCGGAGGAGAAAAATTCATAATCAGCCTTTCACTTGCACTTGGAATTGCAGAACTTGCAAGCAGAAACGTCCAGGTGAATTCGCTTTTCCTTGACGAAGGGTTTGGAACGTTGAGCGGTGCACCTCTAATTGAAGCCGTAAATTCATTGAAGTCGCTTCAGGCTACCGGAAAGACGCTGGGCATAATCACCCATGTTTCCGACGTCATAAAGGAATTCGACCAGAAGATTACGGCCGAAAAACACGGTGCGACAAGCATACTGAAGGGAGACGGCGTATCCAGAAAATGACCGGTAAAAAAGCAAGGTAAATTTAATAAATCTATTGTCATCTCGTCCGTTCATCGTTAAAATCAAAGTCATGAGAAAGTTCAACATATTCAAACAGATTTCATTGACGGTTTTAATATTGACGGGCGGAATCCTGACCGCATGTACATCAGGAATAAGCGGAACGTCGCCAAATTACAGTTCCGAAGCAAAAGTCAATCCGCTTAAGGGATTCATCCTTTGGGAGGGAAATGAAAAGGGGGCCGACCTGTGCAGCCTTGAATACATCCCGGTGAAATTCAGCGACATACTTGTTGCAGAAGACAGCTGCAATTGGGACGTTCTCGAAGAAAAGCTCAATGGGGCAAAAAATAAGCGTCATCAATCGGTCGTAAGAATCGTAATCGATGAACCGGGAGAAGGTCTTTATCTTCCGGAGTTCATAAAATCGAACGTCACTTTATATCCGTACACTCAGGGTAACGGCGGTCAGTCCCCGGATTACAACGATGAAAATTTCCTTTCACAGATTAAATTCCTGATTCAGGATTTTGCACGCAAATATGACGGAGATCCTAGGATTGCATGCATACAAACCGGAATAATCGGTCACTGGGGCGAACAGCACATTTACTACTGTGAACTTGCATCCAACGGACAGAGCATTTCCGATGAAACATGGAAAACTTTTTTCAAGACATACTGCGATTCATTTTCCAAGACAAAACTTTCGGTAAGGAACCCGCTTAATGAGAATGCATCGCTTTTTCCACAGCTTGGATTCTACAACGACATGTTCTATGAAGATGAAAATGATGCGGATTTCATGAACGGTTTGACGGAAAACTCGATGACCGAGCGATGGAAGACGACGATGATTACGGGAGAATTTGCTCCTCCATTGCAGCTGGATTTCTTTAAAAAATGTCAGACGAATTCCAGGGCATTTGAATCATACTGCAACAGGGCAAAGGATCAGCATGTTTCATCACTGCTGTGCAGCAAGGTTCTCCAGTCAGGATTTGACGGAAAAATGATTTTAAATGCTTCCGCAGCATTGGGATACGATTTTTGTTTGACGCACAAAAGCCTTTCGCTTTCGAACGGAACGTTAAGCGTAACGGTAAAAATCAAAAACGACGGAGTTGCTCCTTTCTATTACGACTGGCCCGTGAAAATCGCCCTTTATGACGGAACTTCAATAGTCAAGACATATGAAACGGATTGGAAAATTTCAACGGTTGAAATGGATGAAGAAAAGACATTCATGTTCAGTTCATCGCTTCCAAACACATCTGCCAACTATAAGGTTCTGCTTGGAATTCCAAATCCGATGGAAGGAGGCTATCCGATTTCATTCTCAAATGCAGAGCAGGATAAAGACCTTGACGGATGGCTCAGCCTCAATTGATTCTAGCGGAGGGTATGCGGTAAATCATGATTACAGGAAATTTCCACACTCACACAGTCAGATGCAATCATGCAAGGGGTAGCGAAAGGGAATACATCGAAAGGGCGATTGAAAAAGGCCTGAAGGTGATTGGCTTTTCTGACCATTGTCCACAGCCCTACCCCGATTATTATATTTCATCAATCAGGATGGGCATGGATCAGATTTCCGATTACACCGAAACGTTGACATCGCTGAAAGAAGAGTACAAAAATCAGATTGAAGTTCTGATAGGATACGAAACCGAATATACCGTAAAATATTTTCCGGCATTGATTGAAAGGCTCAGGGAATTCCCGTTGGATTACCTGATTCAGGGACAGCATTTCGTTCCTGATGAAATCGAAGGTTGTTATTCCGGTGCACCGACAGATGAAGAATCCATGCTTAGGGATTACGTTGATTTGACCATTGAAGGAATGAAGACCGGAATGTTTTCGTATCTGGCCCACCCCGATTTACCGGACTTTTCAGGT
>CACYBG010000062.1 GCA_902772605.1 uncultured Spirochaetaceae bacterium | reverse complement strand
TTCCTTCCGCTTGTGGATGATGCAATCACGCCGTTTCCCTTCTTGTTGTCGAAGAGTATGACCGGATATTCGCTGTATGCGTTTCCGTCGCCGTCGGTATAGGTCGTTATGCCGCTTATGTCTATCAGCGTCCAGTTTTCTCCGTCGCTTGAGCTGTACAGGTACTTGTATACTGCCAGGTTTACGCTGTTGTCTACATCCTTTTCGGTCTTAAGGGTCCAGCAGTAGAGGTAATCGTCGTCCGCCGCAAGTGCCGCAATGTGGACGAGGGAATCTTCTCCGCACTTTGCATTAACCTTGCTCCACTGGTAGTTGTATTTTCCAGCGGATGATTCTTCAAGCGGTTTCCTGTAGATTTTTGAATTCGCCGTATAGAGGTAACCCTTGAACGGAACTATGGTCAGTATGTCTCCCGGAAGACCTGTCTGCTGGGGAACTTCCTGCTGTATGAGTGCATATATGTTGTCGTGGCAGGCCGTGGTCGTAAGCGTGAGCATTGCAGCCGCCAAAATCGATAAAGCTAATCTCTGTCTTTTCATGTTATGTTTTCTCCTTTATGAACTCCGGGTAAGCGGTCGTGCAGGTTTAGAAGTAGTACCTTGCACTCAGGGATGCCACTATGAACTGTGCGTGCAGGTTTTCCTTTCCGGTCCATATCTCGTTGAACTGAGGAAGCCAGAGGTATGAGATTTCGCCACCAACGGCCCAGTTTGTCGTAATCCTGTAATTTACGCCGATTTCAGGCTTGATGGCAAGTCCCGGCCAATACGTCTTTCCGTTGTACATCTCCCATGCCATTCCCACTCCAAGGGTCATCGGGAATTCGAAATTCTTGAAGTGCGGGGTGTATGTTATCGTTGCAAGGATTGGAACGCAGTTGAAGATGTTTGCACCTATGGTTACGTCGAATCCGAACGTTGCGTCTGCTCCGACAGAAAGGTAGGGGGTGAGGAAGTAGTGGTATCCAAGGCATGCCATTCCGCCGACCCTCATCTTTCCGTCAGTGAACGGATTTCCGAATGAAAGCGGAAAGTTGAAGCCCAGTGCAATGCGGAGGTTCTGGTCACCCTTCAGATTGCCTGTATTATAGAAGACTTCGACCTGATCGTTGTCTTCGTGCCTGTCCTGAATCTTGGATATGTCTTCTGACTGTTCTGAATCGGCATCCTGAGCCATTGCCTTGATTGGGTTTGCGGCAAAGATTGTGCCTATTATTGCAGCTGTGCAGAGCATTGTAACTATACGTTTCATATTTCCTCACATTTCTTTTTTTTGACCGATGTCGACATGAAATCTGCATGAGGACTTCGACCGTCATTTTTACAGGAATCGTCCTGGATGGGGTGCATTCCGACCTGTCCCCGAAATAGAATTGAATGAATATTAGCGTTTTTGTAGCCTAAATTCAATATATCTTCTATAATCAGCATATGGGCGATTTAAAAATCGGTTCGGAGGCATGTTCGTTTTGCTTCATGTGTCCGTTCCCCTGATTTTAGCTGTCCATGCATCGAGGGACGACAGGCTTTTTCGTCCGGTCCCTATTCTCTTAAAACTTGCATAGCTAAGGAAGGTTACAAAATGAGTGCTGTTATTATTGATGGAAAAGCTGTTGCTGCAGACGTGAAGGCCGATGTCGCCGCAAAGGTTCGCAAGCTTAATGAAAAGGGTGTAAAACCGTGTCTGGCCGTAATCCTTGTCGGACAGAATCCTGCATCCGTAAGCTATGTCACCGGAAAAAGAAAGGCTCTTGCTGAAGCCGGCATGGTTGACAGGAGCGTAGAACTTCCGGAGACCGTTACTGAAAGCGAACTTCTTGAGGAAATCGACAGGCTGAACAGGGATCCCGAGGTTCATGGAATACTCGTACAGCTTCCTCTTCCCAAGCATATATGTGAAGAAAAGGTTACGAACGCAATCATCCCGGAAAAGGATGTCGATGGATTCCACCCGGTCAGCATGGGAAACCTTCTGAGCGGAAAAAAGGGATTCATCCCCTGTACGCCCCATGGAATACTGGTGCTGCTTGAAAGGGCGGGAATCAAGACTGAAGGAAAAAGGGCCGTGGTCATCGGTCGCAGCAACATAGTCGGAAAACCGATGGCGGTACTTCTTTCAAGGAAGGAATGGAATGCAACCGTTACGCTCTGTCATACCGGAACCCGCGACATGGCTGAAATCACAAGGCAGGCGGACATAATAATCGTGGCATCAGGACATCCGGGTACCCTTACTGCCGACATGGTGAAGGAAGGGGCTGCGGTCATTGACGTCGGAGTAAACAGGATTCCGGATTCAAGCAAGAAATCTGGGTTCAGGCTTGTCGGAGATGCAGATTTTGAATCGGTAAAGGAAAAGGCGTCCTTCATAACCCCTGTACCGGGAGGAGTCGGACCCATGACAATCGCCATGCTGATTTACAACACCCTGGAGGCGGCTGAGAATTTTGCCGGCATCAAAGAATGATAGACATTCAGAACACCCCGGACACCAGGGAGATTGCCCTCAAGAAGGTCGGAATCAAGAACCTGAAGTATCCTGTGAAGGTCCTGGACAAGACCAACGGAAACCAGAGTACTTCTGCAACGGTCAACCTTTTCGTGAACCTTCCCCATGACTATAAGGGAACCCACATGTCCAGGTTCATAGAGGCTTTCCACCGTCATCATGCAAATCTGGGAATGAAGCAGTTTCTGGAGATGCTCGAGGAGATAAGGCAGTCGCTTAAGGCTGAAAGGGCGTTCGGAACCATGGAATTTCCTTTTTTCATGGTCAAGAATGCTCCCGTGTCGGGTTCGGAAAGCATAATGGACTATACCTGCTCCTACGAGGGGGAAGTTACGGGCGGAAAGCAGAATTTTTACGTTACGGTTACCGTTCCTGTAACCACTCTCTGTCCGTGCTCCAAGGCCATCAGCGAAAACGGTGCTCACAACCAGAGGGGACGCGTCACGGTCAAGGTCCAGAACACCAGCTTTTTCTGGATTGAGGATGTGATTGAGGCCGTTGAAAAAAGCGCGTCATGCGATCTGTACAGCATACTCAAGCGTCCAGACGAGAAATTCGTGACTGAAAGGGCATATGACAATCCGCGTTTCGTGGAGGATGTGGTGCGGGAGGTCTGCATCGCCCTCAAGAATTTCACCGGAGCTGAAAAACCGTTCGAATGGTTCAGCGTGGAATGCGAGAATTTCGAGAGCATTCACAACCACAATGCATATGCGTATACTGAAAGTACAGATTTTGAGGGGTCGGACAGATGACATATTTTTTTGAGACCTACGGATGCGAGATGAACCGTGCGGAATCCGCTTCCCTGGAGCAGCTTTTGATTTCACGCGGATGGACGTCAGCCGAATGTCCCGAAGTGGCGGACATGGTCATAATCAACACGTGTTCGGTGCGTGCCTCTGCGGAAACCAGAATCTACGGAAGGCTCGGGTTCTATTCCGGACTTAAGAAAATACGGAACTGTGAAAAGGATGCAAAGGTCAGGTCACTTGAAAAGGCTGCCGAATACGTAAAGGACGGACCTGTTCCCCTGACCGTCGTGGTGATGGGATGCATGGCTGAAAGGCTCCTTGCAACTTTCAAGAAGGATTGGCCGGTAATCGATTATGTTGTGGGAACGTATGCAAAGAATTCGTTCGGCGACATAATTCAGGCCGTTGAGGATGGAAGGGATCCCGTAGAAGTCGTTGAGGCTCCGGCATACACGTTTGCAGAATCATCCTATGAACAGGGTGCGTTTTCCACTTTCGTCCCCATCATGAACGGATGCAACAATTTCTGTACTTACTGCATAGTTCCTCACGTCAGGGGACGCGAAATATCAAGGCCGGTTTCGGACATAATCAGGGAGCTGGACGTGCTTTCAAAGAGGTCGGTTAAGGAAATCACCCTTCTGGGGCAGAACGTCAATTCGTACAGGGATGCAGACGGAACCGATTTCCCTGGGCTTTTGAAGGCAATACTCAGGCATCTGGATGAAACGTCCTCTCCGATACACTGGATAAGGTTCGAATCTCCCCACCCGAAGGATTTTTCCGACGCGCTCATAGACCT
>CACYBG010000061.1 GCA_902772605.1 uncultured Spirochaetaceae bacterium | reverse complement strand
CTTCCGTTTTTACGGAGTAGTCGGAGGCATACAAGAGCTCCTTTATATAATTCCGGGTGCTTTCATCGACCGTGTACTCTACGGTGATTCCAAAAGATATTACGTTATCATAGGAGTCCGTAATGAAATAGGTTCCATCATCTCCTTTAAGGAGATGATAGAAGCAGGCGCTCAGCTGCTTGCCGCCAACTGAAACAAAAAAGTCCGTTCTGTCAACATAATCAAAATAGTCATCAATGCGCTCTACAGATACATCAAGACTGTTTCGTCCCTTACTCAGCAAAATCCTATTACTTGTTCCATAATAACAGGGAAACTCTCCGTTACCATCATTTTGTATCACCCTGACTTCGGCATGAACCGTAAACCCGGAAGGAACGGCTCCGAAATCAAATTCGAATTTTGCATTCTCCTCGGAGCTCGCTGAAAAATGCCTGCATCTGGTTTCAGTATAATCCGACCCATTCTCCCTTGCGTAAGCTTTTAACGTTACGCTTGCAAAAAACTCGGCGCTCTGTCCATCTCCGTTTCTTGAAGCCACAAGTTCAGAAAAATCAACCGGAATACGAACTGAAGTCATGCCAAGTCCGTTTGAACATGAAGTCAACGCCAAGAACAGTGCAAGACCAAGAACAAAAAAACAAATCTTTTTCATATTTTCCCCCTCAATTTAACTTTAGTCAGGATAATCAGCATTGAACTCTACTCCGCTGGCACCTGTAAATTTTATCGGAATAAAGCCATCCCGTAAGCTCGCCTCAATTTCCCTCGGATTCTGGACGATTCCATATTTTTTGACGTGAAAGAAACTTTTATCGCTTTCATATTCTTCAACGGAGAAATCGGAAGCATACATAAGTTCCTTCACCTTAACGGAAGAAAGTATATCACGACCTGCCTCTCCAGAATAGCATTCCGTACACTTTCCCAAGGATATCACATTGTTTCTGGCATCGGCAATCAGATAATGCCTGAACGGCAAAACGTAAAACCAGGCATCAACACGTTTACCATCATATGAAATGGCAAAATCACTGCCGTTAAGACCGTTCACCGGAGAGTGAGCGTCAGATACGCATATATCAATGCTGTTTCGTCCGGCTTTCAAGAGCTGTAAACCATCGCTTTCACCCGAATAATATTCCAGTCCCTCACCTGTTTTTATAAGCTCGACACCGACACGGACCTTTATCCCGGAAGGTATGGCCCCGAAATCAAATTCAAATTTTGCATTCTCCTCAGAATCTGATGAAAAATGCCTGCAACGGCTTTCGATGTAGTCCCCAGACTCGCTTTCTACAATTACAAACGCAAAAAACTCGTCGTTCTGTTCATCCCCGTTTCTTGAAGCCACAAGTTCAGAAAAATCAACCGGAATGCGCACGGAAGCCATGCCAAGTCCGTTTGAACATGAAGTCAATCCGCAAAAAAGTGCAAGACTAAGAACAAAAAAACAAATCTTTTTCACGAGTCCCTCCTCACTTGAAATACAAACGAAAGATGATTCACCCTACCGATTTCATTTTATGCCAACCTTAAACCAAACTTCAAGTACACGAACAGGACTTCAGCATGAAAATAAAATTATTTATGCGGAACGGATTCTGGTGGAGTAAAATGTCGAGTCCAACAAAATATGTTTAGAACAGGCTCCCATCGTGTGTCCGTCCCGAAAAAAGGCTTTCTCGCTGCGCTCGTGCAGATTTTTTTCGTTCCGGCCACCCGCTTCCGCCTGTTGAACCAAAGCTGAAGGACTCGACACATCCACAAAAGATGCCGTTCCGCACATCCATTTAAAATGATGCTGAGCCCCTGAAAATTTTTGTTAGGAAGGAAACTGCTGATTAATATATGGAGAATACATTCGTTGAATTAATTCTTTCATGTATTATGTGTTAATCTTAATCATGGACTTCAGTTGAAAATTAAGATGAATCTTTCGAACATATGGGTCATTGCATTTAAAAATGATTGTGGAAAGCAAGTGCCGTAAATGTTGCATGGAAAAGTTTTATGATGTCCGAGGAAATGCTGTAATGGGAGGTGGGGTTCGTGACAAGCAGCCATTTGTGCGGTGGGGAGCGCAATTTTTCAATTTGATTTGGAGTTTTGCTGTTTTTCCCGCAGGGAAAATGGGAGCCTT
>CACYBG010000060.1 GCA_902772605.1 uncultured Spirochaetaceae bacterium | reverse complement strand
AGCGCGGGCATTCGTAGCGTAGCTTCGAACGAGCCTTTTTTCGGGACGGACACACGCTGGGAGCCTGTTATAAACATATTTTGTTGGGCTCGACATCTTTAATTCACCGAACTCCGTTCCGCATGGACATTTGGTTTCATGCTTAGTCCCTGACAGTACTTGTAGTATGTCTTTTGATGTTATAGAATGTAGGAAGATTTGGAATGCTGTCTGTTTCCAGATTTTTCCAGAGGTTCTATGTCTGCAAAAAAAGATTTTCAAAAAAAAGAATTCGTTGAACAGGACTTAAATAGAAGGATATTGCGCAATGAAAGGTCCAAGCGTTTTGCGCGTCAGTTTTTTTTCAGCAGGACGGTGCTTACACTCATTGCATTGGCAATTCAGCTTGGACTGCTTCTGTTTTTTTTAATCAATCTTTCCAACCGCATTGAAGTATATTTGAGCAGCTCCGTTTTCCTTTCAATCGGATTCATGATTTACATTGCAAACAATAAGAGCAAGAACGAATATAAGATTGCGTGGATTGCACCGGTTGCAATTTTCCCGATAGTCGGAATAACATGCTACTTTCTTTACCACATCGATTCAGGGGCGAAAAAATTAAAGAAGCAGATCAAGCAGATTAATGCCGACATGAGCGTATATCTGCCAAAGAAGGAAGATGCCGAAAAAGTCCTTGCGCGACATCCTGAATTTGAAAACATCGGACGCTACCTTTTTTATGCCGGACATTTTTTTCCGAACGAAGAGAGTTCCGTAAAATATTATCCGTGCGGCGAGGAATTTCTGCCTGATTTCCTGAAGATGCTGATGTCCGCAAAGAAATTCATCTTCATCGAATTTTTCATAATCAGGGTTGACGAAAGCTGGGACAAAATCCTCCAGGTGCTGAAACTCAAGGCGAAGGAAGGCGTTGATGTCCGCGTAATGTGCGATGGCGTTGGAACATACATGGTGAGCGCAAGGGACTATCAAAGGTACCTCAAGAGTCTTGGAATCAAGGCGAAGGTCTTCAATCGGCTGATTCCTATAGTTTCGACTCCAATCAATAACCGCGACCACAGGAAAATTGTCGTGGTTGACGGAAAATACGGATTTACAGGCGGACTCAATCTTTCAAACGAATATTTCAACATCGGCAAAAACAAATTCCCGTATTGGAAGGATACCGGTGCAATAATCCGCGGACGTGCTATTTTCGAACTGATGCTCATGTTCCTTGAAGTCTGGAACATCAATGAAAAAAACAAGGACAATTACGGAGACTTTTTGACTCTGGACATGGTTCCGACGCAAACGGACGGTCTGGTCATTCCATACGGCGACCATGCATTCAACGACGAGGACATTGCGGAAAACGTCTGGCTGGAAATAATCTCCACGGCAAAAAAATATCTGTACATAACAAGTCCCTATGTCATTGTGGACGACCAGATTCTTTCGGCACTGATTTTCGCTGCAAAAAAAGGTGTGGACGTAAGGATTGTAGTTCCGTCAAAACCCGATCACGTCGGTGCTTTCTGCGTCGGAAAAACATTCCTGAAAAATCTTCTGGATGATGGCGTAAGGGTCTTCCTCTATAAAAAGGGCTTCACTCATGCAAAGGGCATAATTGCAGACAGTCGCATTGCCTCTGTCGGTTCAATCAACCTGGATTACAGAAGCTTTTATGCGCATTTTGAAAGTGCAGTGCTCATGTGCAAGTGTGCTGCGGTTGCGGACGTAAAGAAGGATTTCGATTCCATGTTTGAAAACGATTGCGTGGAAATGTTCGCTGAAGATTACAAGAAGCTTCCGGTCATACAACGGTTTGTGGGTAGGATTTTGAGACTCTTCGGACCTCTCATGTAAATCGAAATTACGTCGGAAAAATTACAATAAAATACTGCATTTTTTCATGTTGGAAATGTGCGGTGCAGGCTTTACATTTTAGGCAATTCCACTTATTTTAGGAGGATTGAATGATTTGTGAAAATCCTGTGCTGCGCGGTTTTTATCCTGACCCGAGCGTATGTGCCGCCAACGGAAAATTCTATCTGGTCAACAGCAGCTTTGAATATTTTCCGGGCATGCCGATTTTTGAGAGCGATGATTTAATCGATTGGAAACAGATCGGTCATTGCCTTACACGACAGTCTCAGCTTGATGTGCGCGGAATCGAAGCGTCAGGCGGAATATTTGCCCCGACCATCCGTTTCAATAAGGGGCGCTTTTATGTCGTCGTAACCAATGTCAGCAACAATTTTGGAAATTTCTATGTCTGGACCGACGATATCCACAGCGGAAAATGGTCCGAGCCTGTAAAGGTTCAGCGCGGTGGAATAGATCCGTCCCTGCTTTTTGACGGCGATAAAACCTATTTTGTAAGCAACGGTACTGATGATTTCGGTGAAGAGGGAATTTCTCTTTGCGAAATCGACATTGAGACGGGAAAGACTTTGACGAAAGCCCGGTGCATTTCAAAGGGGTGCGGCGGACGTTATCTTGAAGGTCCTCACGTCTATCACATAAACGATTGGTATTACCTGATGGCTGCGGAAGGCGGAACTGAATACGGTCACATGGAGTGCATGCTTCGAAGTCGCGATGTCTGGGGACCTTACGAGCCCTGTCCTTTCAATCCGATTTTGACGAACAGAAATCTGGGCGGCTATCACATTCAGGGTTCAGGTCATGCAGATTTGGTTGAAGGACCGGGCGGACAGTGGTTCATGGTTCATCTTGCTTTCCGCCAAATCGGTCGTTTCCTTCCGTTCCATAATTTGGGGCGCGAAACTTTTCTTGAACCGGTTTTCTGGACTGACGACGGCTGGTTGAAAGTCGGAAGCGACGGTACATGCCGCGCCAGATGGAAGCTTGAAGACGGAAAATGTACCGTCCTTGATGAGCCGGATTATCCTGAATACCGATGGTCACTGAATCCTGCACGTGCACTTTATCTGCGGCTCCCGATTTACGAAAACTACAGGATTTCGGATGACTGTAAAACCGTTGAACTCAAGGGCCATGCTGATTTCCTTGGAACGTGCGGACAGCCGACCTTTATTGCCATGCGTCAGGAAGAACATTGCGGTGAAATGGAAGTGAAGGTTTATGCAGAATCGATGGAGGAAAATCAGGAAGCGGGAATTGCAGCATACCTTACCGAAAATGATTTTTATGCATCGTACGTTAAAAAAGCGAACGGAAAAGTCTGCGTTGGAACGAAGCTTGTAATCGGTGGACATGTGGTTCAGGGTGACGAGATTGAAACGGATGAAAAATGCGCACTGCTGAAAATCAAGAGCGACAGGGACGATTATTATCTGACTTCATCTGCCGGCGGAAAAATTTCTGAATCAAAGGGCCAGACAAAATTCCTTTCGAGCGAGGTTGCCTGTGGATTTACCGGAACGGTTCTGGGACTTTATGCAAATGCAGCCCCGGATGGAAAAACTTCCTGGACCAAATTCGAGTCCCTGTGATTTCATTCGGGATTTTCTGCACTTTCGTCGTCATCGCTTCCGCAAATCTTGATTGCATCCAAAAACTGGTTCATGTATTCCAACGGAATTTTTTCCTGAAGGAGTTTGCTTTTTCCAGCTGCAAGACGCAATGCCAAAAAGGTCGTCTTTTCCGAGTCGGTCAGATTTTTTGGTATTGCATTGTTTTTCAGATGCGGACCTGATTCTGCGTGGTTGAAGAATTTTTCCCAGGTGTTTCCGTCCATGCACATCGTTTCGGTTTTAGCCCATGAATTTCGGAATGCTGACAGCACGTCAAAACAGTGTTCGCTTATGTCGCCGAAATAAATCAGCTGATATCTGGAAAACCATTCGCAAAGTTTGAGTGCGTTGACTGCATAATCCGGTCCGAAAATGCAAAGAACGTGTTCCGACGGTAAAAAACTTTGGAAAACGGTTTCGCTTCCGACAATCAGTATGGTGGTGATTTCCTTCAGGAAGTTCGTCTGATTCAGGTGGATGAAATCATCGAGGGGAAGTGCAATTTCTTTTGGAACCAGACGACCGAGCTTCAACGGTGAATTTGCTGAAAGCGAGCGGAATCTGATTGAAAACGGCTTTGATTTTGCAGTCGGGATGCTTTCTCCGGCAATCGAATCTATGACGACAGGTTCCGTTGCCTGCGGAAGTTGAGCGGCCTGCTGTATCGGTATGACTGCCTGCGTCTGGATGTTTTCCTGAACGTGTTCAATCGGAGCCTGCGTGATTTGGATTTCAGTTTCACCGGTGCTGAAAAGCGACTGAATCAAATTCCTGTTTGCTTCAAGGAAATCCGGCTGAATCTGGAACGACTTGTCCTTTGATTTTTTTGAAGACCAGAGTGCGCAAAGTGCAATGTTGTGCCAGAATACGGCTCCTTCATTGTGTGCGACGGTCAAATCCTTTACGTGCTTTTTCGCCCAGTTTCTGAGTTGCGGGGCTGGGAGTATTCCGTCCTGTGAAAGAACCGTCAATGCTGCCTTCAGATTTTCAACCCGGCCCCTGACGTTTATGTAATCGAGGTAATCGTTTTCTTCTGCAAAATACACGCGCTTGATTATGCTTTTGCGACCGTTGCTTCTTGTGTTCACGGATTCCATTTCAAGCGAATAGCCGATTCCAGTCTTGTTTTTGCTGTGGAGGAAAAGTTCGACCATTTCCTGCGAATGGTCTTTAAGGGTGTCGCTGAATCGGTTTGTGTTTTTCAAGACATCGAGCGGAAAAAAATCATCAATGCCCTCTGCTGTCGTTTCGTTTCCACAACAGTTGTCTATCGTGTGATTCAGATATTCCGTAAAAAATTCCGATGCCTTTTTCTTGATTTCCCCGGCGTTCATCCCCTTGCTCCCACTTTTTGTTTTCATCCATAATACAACTTGGACGGCTGTTTTTCAATAATTACTTATCGACACCCAGGGCTTCGACATAATTTTAAGCAGCTGAGCGGAACGGCATCTTGTGTTGCACATGTCGAGTCTGACAATCTTGGTACAACAGGCGGAAGCTGGTGGCCGGAACGAAAAAAATCTGCACAAACGTAGTGCGGAAGCCTTTTTTCGGGACGGACACCCGCTGGGAGCCTGTTATAAACTGATTTTGTTGGACTCGACATTTTTACTTCACCAGAATCCGTTTCGCATAAATAATTTTATTTTCATGCGGAAGACCTGTATCGCCATTTAAATCCTAAAGCGAGTCCACGCACTCTTCAATCAGCTGATTGATTTCCCTGTCGTCATCACCGATTATGCTTGCCGCAAAATACAGTGCAACCGCCGATTCGGTCGTGAGTATGTCCATCGGAACGGCACCGTCTCTCCAAACTTCCGATGCAGTGGAATACTTTGAAAAATCAACCTTGCATTCCTGCTGTGACGTGCAGTAAAAATGCAGTCCGCGTTTTTTTCCGGAAATCAGTATGTCCTTCAACGAATAGTCGCTGTCCTTCATGTCGCCGGTTCCGCTTGAATAAAGTTCCATTATGAAGCTTTTGATTTCTTCGTCGGAATTAATCAGTGAAAGAATCCTGCTGTTTTTCATTCCGGGATATGTTTTTATGACAGAAAGCTTGGATGCCGCTTCGTTCATGAGTTTTGCAACGACTTCACCGTCCGGAGCAGAAACCGACATGAAAGTGCTTGAAACGATGTTCTGCGACGTGAAGATTTTTTTGTCCATGTTCCAGTTGGCGAATTCATTTCCGCTTGCACTGATGAATTTCAGGTTCAACGGTGAATAGAGCTTGCATTTGTACGCCATGTAAACTCCGTTCTTCATTTCACGTGCAGTCTGTATTGCAAATTTCAGGTTGTTCCGGGCTTCATCGCTTTCTTCAGGCAAATCTCCCGATGCACTTAAAACGACTGGTACGTCGGCAGATGAAAACAGCCAGAACAAAAGAGCGGCAGTGTAGGATATGGTGTCTGTTCCGTGGGTTACGACTATTCCGTTTGCGACTCCGCTTTCCATTTTTCCCTTGATTTCTGCAATCAGCTTTGCCAAATCAGTCGGTTCCGTTTCTTCGCTCAAAACCGCTCTGACAGGAACGAGCTGGACCGGCTGTATCGACTTGTCGTTCAGTATTGATTTCAGTGAATCCGGATTGCCGGCTGCAATTGTTCCGTCGGGGAGTTTCCTTGCTGTCATTGCACCGCCCATCGTCAGGACGTATACGACCGAAATCTGGAGCTTCTGTTTAATCAGTGATTTTACGATGCTTGGAACTGCACGACCGTTGCTTGCCTTCATGACTTCTCCGGTCAGACGTTCAAGGGGAGCCATCTGTCCGTTTTTGAGTGCGGCTATGCTCTGGGGATTTTCTTCCATTGCTTTCTGGATGTACGGCTCCAGTTCTTCTGCCGATGAAAGTTGAATCCATTCCTGATTCTGCTGAACGACTTCCAGAGGATTTTCGCCCGTCTTATAGATTCGCGAAATCAGTTTCTTTGCAATTCCGCTGTGGATTTTTTCCTGGGACAGCAGTTT
>CACYBG010000059.1 GCA_902772605.1 uncultured Spirochaetaceae bacterium | reverse complement strand
TGCGATGACTTATCCAGAGGCGAACAAGCTTTACAAGTACACGATGACCACGACCTACAGACCCAAGACCGACGACAAAAGTTTTAAAAGGCTTCGCAGGACCGATCCGCATTACGAGTGCGTTCCAAGCCTGCACATTTCCACAGTGACCCTTGCGTTCTGCTTTTACCGCATGATTTTTGAGCGCGAGGATTTCACACAGGAAGAAAAGGACTTATGGAACGCCGAGATTTTTTTGAATTCGTCTTTGATTGGCGAGTCCGTTCTGTATGTGAAGCAGCACAGCGTTAACTGCGTACCGGCCGGTCTGTACATGCTTTACAAGATTGCACCGGAGCTTTGCACAAAAAAGGAAGTCTACGAATTCATCGACTCGTTCTTTTCACGCGAATCCGACATCAGCGAAGACGACAAGTCTCTGGTCAGGGACTACATGAAAAATCAGTTTGAAAAATTCGTTGAGGAAGGAAAGGATACCAAGGACTGGAGCGTTCCCGTGAAAAAGTGGCTGGATGAATACGAACCTTTCACGCCAAGCTATGCAAACTGAGGTACGGTCCTTATTTTGCCCATTATAATAGAAGGAAAAAACAGTCGGGCTTGCCCTTGTATGTTTTGCAATCTTGGAATAGAATGAATCATTATGAAAGCAATTATTACTGTAGTCGGCGGAGACAAGGTCGGAATCATTGCCAAGGTCTCTGCATTTTTGGCGGAACATTCCATAAACATTGACGACATCACTCAGACGATTCTCAGCGGGAATTTCGTAATGATGATGATGGTAAACCTTGACAAGTCGGACATATCCATAGATGAAGCCCGCAAACTTTTGACGGAGGAAGGCCACGGTCTTGGTGTCGAAGTCAACCTCATGTCGGAAAAAGTTTTCTCTGCAATGCACAGGATATAGTCCCAAATCCGCTCGAACCGATGAATCCTGGAGTCATGCTCCGGGATTTTTTTGACTTCATTCAAGCTAAAAACTCGTTTTTTTACTTAAAAAACTTGTATAATTAATTTGCACATGATAAAATCATCCACATGGAAAACTCACACAAAGTCAGGTTATCAGACATTGCAGACAGGCTCAACGTCAGTACGGTAACGGTTTCCAAGGCCATGGCAGACAAGGAAGGCGTTTCCGATGAATTGAGGGAAAAAATCAAGCGTACGGCCCGAGAGATGGGATACAGGCAGAAAAATCTGAAGCAGCAGTCATTCAGGCAGGAAAATTCGACGGGCAACATTGGCATAGTGATTCCATCGCGTTTTTTTGAGCGCACTTCTTCATTTTACTGGAACATGTACAATGCCCTTGCACGCGAGCTTCAGAACAACGGCTATTATGCAATCCTTGAGCAGCTTGATGCCCAGAGCGAGTTTGATTTGACGATTCCGGGGGTAATCAGGGACAGCAAGGTTGACGGTGTAATAGTCATGGGTCAGGTATCGATTGATTATGCACACTATTTTACGCGCAACTACCCCAATTTCTTTTTCCTCGATTTCTACATCAATGATGAAAACACGGATTCAGTCACCACGGATAATTTCTACAGCGAATACATGATGACCGAATACCTGATAAGTCAGGGCCACAAGGACATACGCTACGTCGGAAATTTCAAGTCCACATCCAGCATAACGGACAGGTACATGGGATTCCTGAAGGCGATGCTTGAAAACGGATTGAAGACGGAACTTACGGACATAATCGACGACAGGGACAAGGACGGAATTGCATGTCCGATAATACTGCCGGAAAAAATGCCGACCGCTTTCGTGTGCAACTGCGACCAGACCGCAATAAAGCTGATTGAACTTCTGAACGGCAAGGGATACCGGGTTCCTGAAGACATATCCGTCGTCGGGTTCGACAATTACGTAGCTGAAGGTTCGACAGTTCCTGCCCTGACTACGGTTGGAGTGGATCAGGTTGCAACTGCAAGGACCGTCGTGGACCTGCTTCTGAAAAAGGTCAACGGACAGCCGTACACAAAAGGTCATACGGTCATCGGCGGAAAACTGATAATACGGAATTCGGTGCAGAAGATTCAGCAGATTACGGTGCAATAGGGGAAATAAAATGGACAAAACGACATGCAATGAAATCTTTACGGAACTGACCGAAAACATACTGCCCTTCTGGCCCGAACATGCAATCGACAGGGAGACAGGCGGATTCTTCGGATCATTGAGCAATGCAAACGTTGCAAACCGAAAGGAATGGCGCGGAATAGTAATGGTCAGCAGATTTCTGTGGACTTACAGTGCAGCCGCAAGGCTTCTGAACGATGCATCTTACCTTGAAACGGCCGATTACGCACACGATTACATGATGAAACATTTCCACGATCCATATTACGGCGGCATGTATTGGTCGGTGACTTACGATGGAAAAACCCTCGTGGACAGAAAACAGGTTTATGGAAATGCATTTGCAATCTATGCGCTGAGTGAATATGCGGCGGCGGTAATGGAACTCAGGGGTGAAGAGGAAGCTGCAGGATTGATTATGGATCAGGCTCTCGAAACCTACAATCTTCTTGAAGAACATGCTTACGACCAGGAATTCGGCGGATACTACGAAGCCCTTGCCCGGGATTGGTCGGAAACAGGCGAAACCAAGCTGAGCGAAAAAGACATAGACTGCGTAAAATCGATGAATACAAACCTTCACGTCATGGAAGCGTATACAAACCTTTACCGCACCATCAATGTCGTCTATCCTGAAAAGAAAAGCGAACGCAGGACTATAGGACGTGCCCTTTCAAATCTTGTCGAAGTTCACATCGAAAAGATTCTGGCAAAAAAATATCACCTGACGCTTTATTTCGACAGGTACTGGAAATCGATGGGACCGAAGGAAATAAGTTACGGTCATGACATTGAGGCAAGCTGGCTTTTATGGGAAGCGGCGGAAGAACTGAACAACATAGAGCTGAAAAAAATGGTCAAGCCAGTGGCAAGCAAGATTGCACAGCTTTCACTGGTCGAAGGATACGACAAGTCTACAGGCGGATTTGAAAACACCATGGATGAAAACGGCAACCGCGACACTACAAGGATATGGTGGAATCAGGCAGAAGCACTGAACGGATTTTTCAACGCATGGCAGATGACAGGCGACGGTGAATTCCTGGATGCGGCTGATGGAGTGTGGAACTGGATAAAAACGTATCAAAGGGACAGTGAAAACGGCGACTGGTTCCAGGCTGTAAGCAGTAAGGGTAAGCCAGTCAAACGTGAGCTAAAGGGCGGCAACTGGAAGACAAGCTACCACAACGCAAGATGCTGCATGGAAATCCTCCGACGCACCGGATTT
>CACYBG010000058.1 GCA_902772605.1 uncultured Spirochaetaceae bacterium | reverse complement strand
GAGGTGCAAAAATGAACGAGAAAAACGATGTGCTTTCACAGAATGAAATCGATGAACTTTTGGGAAAGATGGGAGATGCTGGGGAAACGGAGAAAATGTCAGGAAACAGAGTGCTTTCACAGCCACAAATTGACAAGATTTTTAATGTGAAGCCATGTGATCTTGGACGAGCAGATGTGTTCACGAATCCTCAGAAACAGGCAGTCTCTAACATAATTCAGATTCTTTACGAAAAATGCGATCCCGAAACAAATGACGAAAAAAGTGCTGAAGTTTTCTCTGATTTTTTGCATGATTTGAGGGTTGGTGCCCATCGCGGTTATAGCGAAAATGAAATTGCAACACTGGAACAAACTGTAATCAATCCGATTCTTGAAATGCTAGAGAAATCTTTCAAGGATTATGAAGAAGAACTCAATCTCTGCTCTGAACTTGTTGCAAAATATCCTCACGGAATTAAGCCGAAAGCTGTAAAACTTCCCATACCGACCATCATCAACACGCAGAACAATCCTCAGTTTATGCAGATTGTTTCGCCGAACGAAATTGTAATTCTTATTTGCATTGAATCAAAAATTGGCGATGAGGAAGGCTTTATAAACATCTGCCTGCCCCGCACCTTTTTTGAAAATATTTTGATTGCAAGCGGCCTGCTTTTTGGAAACTGCCCCAAAAACGATTCTGCATTTAAGAAAGGCTCAAAAGGAAACGGCTATGTTTGTCTCGGCAATTTTAATCTGAAAGACAACGACCAGCTTGAAAAAGGAAGTGTTATCGTACTAGACAGGCTTTGCGGTGAATATGTAACTCTGCATGATGCGGCAAGTGGCAAGATTATCGCAAAAGACGAAGTTGTTGCAGTTGATGATAAGTTTGGTGTAAGAGTAACGGAAGTTTGTAAATAGGAAAAAGGTATCTATGGCTCTCCCAGAAAATTTTGAAGGTACAAATGTAAACCATACTTTCAGCCATATTCTGATTCAAGTACAGGCGATTACAAATGATTTTGTTAATAAGCTTGATTTGTTGGATGATTATAAACGGCAGACAGAAGTAGAGCCCTTCCATCCGACTCCGGGAATCAAGATGATGTATGAGGCAAAAAAACTTCGTGTGCAGGAAATTCCAAATGAGCTCGAACACATGAAAACTCAGATTTTACGGGGAAGTCAGAAACTTTCTGACCTGCTTCCGAGCCTGCCAAAAGAGGTTGATTACAAGGCTATAAAATCAGACTGGCGTACTGATGATTTGTGGAAGATTTTGATGAAACAGGCAATCGAGATTGAAAAATCGGTGAAAGATTTAAAAGGCTCACTTTTTAATAATCCCTGGTCAAAATCTGAAACCGAAGTTATCTGTGAAAGCCTTACTGTGCTTGTAAAATCGCTTTTCTTTTGTCTAAAAGCTGTTCTTACTGATGACGATATTTCGGAAATTAGAAAAGATTTGGAAAATGGAGGACAGGATGTACTTTGTCAGGACGAGATTGACAGCCTTCTTGTCAGCTGGGATAATTTGGATATTGATCTTTCAGAACTTCCTGAAATCAGCGAAGATGAACGCTACAATGCGGCTCACGGAATAGACAGGAAACCTAATTACGGTCATGTACATGTTATGGTAGAAACTTGGCTTGCTGAAAAATATGATGAATGGTTTGACGGCTGGGCTTATGCACAGCACTACATCAAATCAATAAAAAATAAAAAAATCGCAAGCCTTACCGAAGTTCCCGATGGCCGTTATCCGTGGATTAGTCGTGCACCAGAATATCATTATGATTTTGACGGTGAGACAATAAAAGAAACTATCGAACATTCTCATATAATAAGAGGCTTTGAGAATGAAGAATATCTGGGACCGATTCCACCTGATATTCCGAAGGACATAGGCTGGCGAAAACACGAGATTCAAAAAGCCCTTACCATTTTAGAAACTGCGAAAAAGGACTGTATCTGTGAGTTTAAATTTATAGATGAAGAATTGCAGCGAGAGGTACAAACAAAAAGACAAGAGAATCAAGATATTGAGGTTTTACTAAAGGACTAGAAATATATGAGAAAAAACACATTCGATATTCCACAGGAAGAAATGGACAGATTGGGATAACGATGTAAAAACGCGGCTTAAAAGCGTCACAGATTTTTCTGATGTTTCTACCACCGTTGAGTTTTTGTACCCCGACGGCAGTTTCAGCCACAAACATCCCAATCCTATGGAACTGGAATTTGCCCGCGATGTTGAAGGAGCCTTACCAGAAGACACTCCAAAAACCGACTATCTTGAAGTTGCCTCTGATCTGATGAAAGGTGATGGCTCAATTGAGCTTTTACAAATGTACTGCGAAAAATACATAGAAAGCGAAGATACTCTTTCAAATGAAGATGTACTTTCTATAGGAAATCAAATTATCGACAAGCATATAGAGGCGTTTAAAAATCTTGCGGACGGTGAAAAATGACAAACATCAAAAAACTAATACCATCAAAATCACTTCGGGAATATTTACAGAAAACAGGGCATGAATTTTCTCTTTGTGAAGAGGCCGCTTTAATTTATCAAAATCCTCTTTTGCGACAGGATGAAAGGCTTGATGCCTTAAACAAAATTGCAAAAACTCTGCGCCTGCCAGAAAATGACGGCAAGCAATTTTCAACTTACCGCAACTGCATTGACGGCAATCCTGACTCAGGCGAAAAAATCACGGCAACAGAACTCGCAACTCAAATTGAGTCTCACATAAAATCTGACATGGAAATGGAAATAGCCTTGTTCCGGAACACACTCGAAGGCATTTACGAGGTTGATTGTTCTGTAAAAAACGAGAGCTTACGTGGTCAGCCTTACGACACTTTTTCCTGCCCGGCCTTTTCATCCATCGAAAAAGCTATCGATTATGTAATGACTGGTGAGAACGACAAGCTTCTTGATTTTATAGTTACGCTCCGCAAAATTGACGAAGGTGATAAATACGTTTCCGGCACCTTTAACAGCAAAGGTGAACTTTTGCGGGTTGATTCATCTTTTATCAGGACACAAGCTTTTGATTCGGACAATTGCCTTGATAATTTTTACAGCGAAATCCCCTACCCCTTTAATGACGGCGACATTGTACAGGATTTATCAAGCGGCAGAATCGGCGTAGTAAATCATCTGGGTGGCGAAAAAGACGGAAAGTTAAAAAACATCTGCAAGCGTTACCGTGATTCCAGCGACATAATCGTTCCTGTGGACAGCCTTGATGATGATGGAAACTTTGTCTATGAACCGTTTTACACACCTTGTGTAGATTATGCCCCGCGTCTGGATGAATCAAAAAACGATGGCGAGTTTTTGTACGAGGCTTCTCTTTTGGTACAAGGTAAAGGCTCTCTGGAATACTTTTGCAATATGGTAAAAAAACAAAATTTGCGATAGTAACGCACGAAAATGCAAGTTATAGGGAAAAGTGTAGTTTTTGATAAAAATCTTTTATAAATTACTTAACGCTTTAACCTTTGTCTACTATGTTATAGATAAAAGAGATATACGAAGGAGAAACTTTATGTGGGAGGAAAAGCTTATTGAACTAACCAAAGACGAAGCCTACGAAGGCTCAATGATGAAAAAATCCAACGGAAAATTCGGAATGATTAAAAGCCGTGGTGTAGAAAGCATTGAAATCGTGGCGGTTGAACTGAAAGATTTTATGCCAGTCCCAACCGACAAAGTGATTGCTCAGTACAAAAATATTGATGAAATGATTTCGGACGGCTGGGTGATTGATTAGCGGAAAGACTAGCGAAAAACTATCGGAGGATTGGAACATGAGCAATAAAGTTCTTTCTCAGGACGAGATTGACGAGCTTTTGCAGGCGATTGAAAGTTGCGAAAAAGATACAAAGCCTGAAGAACGAACCCGCAAGGTGAAAATCTTCGATTTTAAGCGTCCCGATATAATCGGTAAAAGTACAATTCGAATCTTGTATAATATTCTGGAAGAATATTGCGTTTCTATCACAAAATACTTTGTGAATGATTTGGAAATTCCTGTAAAAGCTCATGTTGCTTCTGTAGATCAGCTGACCCGCGAGGAATTCATCCGTTGCATTCCAACACCAACATTCTCGTTTTCGACTGTTTGGCTTGATGGAGTGCTTTTGTTCAATGTGAATCCTGCAACTTTTCTCGAAGGCTTTTTGGGTAGAAAAGCAAAGAAAATGAAAAAGGGGCAGAAAGCAAGATTCTTGTGGAGAAATCCGAGCGCATTCGAGAAAAAGATTTTCAGTGATTTTGTGGCGAATCCCTGCTTGAAACGGCTTGAACAGGCATTCTCAAACCGAAGCAATAGGCCTCTTCCTTCTATGTCGGAAATCAAGTTTGAGGATAACCCGGTCTTTCTACCTTACGGTGAAAATTATTGTGAGATGGGGGCGATGGCGACCATTGAGCTGAGTTTTGAAGGCACTGGAAAAAACAAAAAAGATGATTTTTACACAATAGACATTTTCTTCAATGCTCAGATTCTCGAAAATCTAAGTGAGCGGAACATAATTTATCATGGCGAGAAAAACAAGGTGGTGGAACTTGAAAAACCGAGGGAAAATCTTTTGGTTGAACTTGGCAGGTGTCGTCTTAGCGATGAGCTGAATCTCGAAAAAAATATGATTCTGGAACTGAACAGTCTGGCAGGAAATCCGTTGAAAATCTTTATTGACGGAACGGAGTGCTGGACTTGCGAGGCTCTTTGTCTTGACGATTCAAAAGCTGTTCGAATTAATGAAATGAGTGACGGTCAGTTTGAGTTTTCAGATGATGAGAAAAACACCGATGATTTTTACAACACTCGCGTGATTCTAGGCTGGACGAATGTAAGCAAAAAAGAAGCCGATGGTTTTGGCGAAGGTTCGATAATTGAGCTTGAGCAAAAATGGTACGAGCAAGTCTTTGTCTACAAGAACAACAGACTGATTGCAAAAGGAGATGTTATGATTCTAGATGAAAATTTCGCTGTGAAGATAAAAGATTTGTGCTAGAGACATGAAAGATTTGTCTGCATAAAACTTAACGATTTTTCCTTTGCTTACTATGTTATTAGCAAGCAAAGGAAATTTCAGAAATCTATTTAATTGAGGTGAAATTATGATAATAAGACTTTTCGTAAAAACAATTAAACTCTTCGTTTTTTGCTGCATTTTGCTTTACACATTATTTTTCCTGAATAAGCTTTTCGATTTGGAAGTTAATGCGCCTGCTATCAATAATTTCCTTGCAGCTATTGCCGCAATCCCGATTCCGGGCGTGGGAACCGTTGGTGGAGTTGTTGTGCTCATTGTCGGCGGTCTTACCCTAGCGGGTGCTTTTGATGAATAATTAAATGAGGAAGTGACAAGGAAGTTTTTAACATAAATATTAAAAACTTCATAATTTTCTAAAGTTTTAAACTTTCAAGTTAAAAACTTTGATAATTTCAAAAAATACTCATACAATGTAACAATGATTGATATTCGAGATACCGATTATTATAGGGAAATTACATTTTCTCGCAATTCTTATGTAAAAAAACTGCTTTCCTGGCAAAATCAACATGTGATAAAAGTTATCACTGGGGTACGGCGAGCCGGAAAGTCTGTTGTGCTCAAAACTCTTTGTCAGGAACTTTCAAAAACTGTACCATCAGAACAAATCACATTCCTCAATTTTGAAATGCTTGAAAACGAAGACTTGCTTGAATATCACGCACTTCATACTGCATTAAAAAGCAGACTTGTCAGCGGTAAAATGAATTATATTCTTCTTGATGAGATTCAGTTAGTCAATAAGTTTGAGAAAGTCATCGATTCTCTTTTTGTGAGTCCAAATGTGGATATTTATCTTACAGGCTCAAACGCGGACTTGCTTTCAAGCGAAATTGCAACTTTATTGAGCGGACGCTATGTGGAGCTTCATGTTCATCCGTTTTCCTTTGCTGAATTTCAAACAGCCTATAAGTCACATTTTCCTGAGCAAAATCTTGATATTCCATCAATCTATACAAAATTCATAACTTTTGGGGGATTTCCGTATCTTCACAACATTTATGAGCAGAATGAAAATATTCGTGATTATATCTCCTGGCTTTATTCTACGATTGTCTTGAAAGATATTCAGCAGCGGAAAAAAATCAGCGATACGGTTCTACTTGAAAAAGTCGTGAAATTTGCTCTTGTACATACATGGAATTTGCTTTCACCAAAAAAAATAAGCGACACTTTTGTTTCCAACGGAAGAAAAACGGCTCCGCTTACAATCGAAAACTGCCTTAATGCTTTGTGCGAAAGTTTCCTTTTTTACAAGCTGAACCGATATGATGTTCGAGGAAAAGAAACCCTGAAAACGCTTGAAAAATACTATGCCGTCGATATGGGATTGCGTTTTTTTATGCTTGGTGCTAAGGGCGGTGATGAAGGTCATATTCTGGAAAATGTTGTTTTCATTGAGTTGAAACGCCGTGGTTATGATTTATATGTCGGAAAAATCGATGATATGGAAATTGATTTTATCGCTATAAAGGATGGAAAAACAAATTATGTGCAGGTTTCACTTTCCGTGCGTGATGAAGCCACATTGCAAAGGGAACTAAAGCCATTTTCTTCCATAAAAGACTCCTTCCCCAAAATCCTGATTACAATGGACAATGCCCCGTCTGCACCTGCTCTAAAAAATTCGTGTTCTTAGGATTAAGGTAGATTCCCATACAGCCCCCGTACAAATTAATTTTAGCATATCCGGCCGGAAAACTCCACAATGAAAAAAAACTCAAAACGCCGTGCCAGAAGTGAAAAAAATGCAAAATTCTTAAAAATTATTATCAATTTTGAGCCTCCATCTAAATATATTCCTTACATTAAATTTTTTATTTCCAATTTTAAACCGGAGGCACTTATGGTTAATTATCCACACTACAATCTTCTTTCTGCTGATGAAGAACTCAAGCTTGCTATGCGCGCAAAAAAAGGAGACAAAGCTGCTCGTGATCTTCTCATTCTCTCAAACATCGCCTTTGCCATTTATTACTCTAAAAAATTCACCGGTTATCATCTTGAAGAGGATGATTTGATTCAGGAAGCTATTATCGGTCTCATTCGTGCTGCCGACAAATTTGTTCCTGAAAAAGGTCGTTTTGCAACTTATGCAAAATTCTGGATTCTGAACGAAATTCAATATGCGGCAAGAAAATCTCCAAAAGTCTCTGTTTTCACATTTTCTTCTTTCTCTGACGATGAAGATTTTGACGAAGACGAATTTTTCTCTGCTTTCTCTGACAATTCATTTGCCAATGTGGAAGATGATTATATTGATAGTGAAATTTCTGCCAGAGTCAAGAAGACCGTCACTTCTCTGGGCAAAAAAGAAGCTGACATTATTGCCCGTCATTTTGGCTTTGACAATGCAGAGCCTGAGTCTCTTTCAGAAATTGCAGAAAGCTACGGCCTCACAAAAGCCCGCATTCATCAGATTGAAAAATCCGCCTTCTGCACTTTGCGTAAAAATCTTGAAGATTTGCCTGCATAAAATTTAACAATTTATTCTCCGTTTACTATGTTATTAGTGAACGGAGGAAATTATGATAAAACGACTTTTAGTTATGATACTTAAATTATTTGTTTTATGCTGCATTTTGCTTTATACATTATTTTTTCTGAATAAACTTTTTGACTTAGAGCAAAATGCTCCAGCGATTAATAATTTCCTGGCAGTGATTTCCGATATAACAATTCCTGGAGTAGGAAAACTTGGCGGCATTGTTGTCCTCGTTGTCGGCGCGCTTACATTATCAGGTGCTTTCGATGAGTAAGGGGGTGATTTGCAGAAAGTTGCTTTTTTACAAATATATGGTAAAATGATAATACATCAAAAGAAGGAGACTTTTATATGATTTTAGAACCTGTACAATGCAAAAGAATCGCTGAAAAACTTACAACTTTTTTAGAGCAAAAAGCCTTAAGTAGTTGGTA
The DNA here is from genome assembly GCA_902772605.1 of uncultured Spirochaetaceae bacterium. Taxonomy (GTDB): domain Bacteria; phylum Spirochaetota; class Spirochaetia; order Treponematales; family Treponemataceae; genus Treponema_D. The sequence goes on along the minus strand of CACYBG010000058.1, from coordinate 754 downwards.
TAACGCGCCTGTTCCTGAGTCTTTGAACGAAATATGTCCGGATTTGTACAAAAAAATATCCAAGACAGATGGGAATTATGAAAAGAATTGCCTGTTGAAAGAGAAACTTCCAGCTGAATTCAAAAACTTGGATGATGATAAGGCTGCAAATCTTGCTATTTGGATAATTCGAAAATGGGGACAAATAAATCGAAATTTTCAGAATGATGGCCCAACAATGGATCTGGTAAAAAAATTCATCGCACAGACAAAAAAAGGTGAAGATGACATTTCTAAACTTCGAATCGCTGGAGGAATATCATCTCTTTCCAAAGTTCTGTCATTTTTAAGACCAGAACAGTATGCAATTTGTGACTCGCGAGTAATTTTTGCGCTCAACTGGTTGATTTGTCTTACAAGTGGAGAGAATGATGCTGAGATTAAAGTATTTTCAGGCTTAAAGCCTAAAAATACAAAAGTTGAAAAAATAAGTAAAACAAAAGGACTTCCAAATAATGCAACGATTTGTTTCAAAAAATATAAACAATATTGTGAAGCTGTATCTGAATTAACCGAGGCATTAAAATCAAAGTCTGGCAAATCAGATTGGAAATTCTATTACACTGAAATGCTATTATTCTCAATCGCAGATTCTCAAGAGTTACTGAATCTGATTGATAATTATTAATTGAAAGATTAAAAATAGAATATCAATCAAAAATCATAAAAAAAATTTAACGATTTCAAAGTCTTCCACTATGTTATTAGTGTAAAT
>CACYBG010000057.1 GCA_902772605.1 uncultured Spirochaetaceae bacterium | reverse complement strand
TAAAAAGGATTATATGCCGCTTCTTTTTCTTGCGGATGAACAGGAAGAAATGATTGACCGATATTTGGAACGCGGGCGCATGTTTGTTTTGGATGAACATGGAGTGCAGGCTGAGTGCGTTGTCACTGATGAGGGTGACGGTGTTCTGGAAATAAAAAACATTGCGACAAATCCGGAAATGCAGGGAAAGGGATTCGGAAGAAAACTCATTTCGTTCATCGAGGAAAAATTCAACGGCGATTTCAATGTGCTTCAGGTTGGAACGGGAGACAGTCCCCTTACGATTCCGTTTTACGAAAAATGCGGTTTTAAACGTCATCATGTCGTAAAGGATTTTTTTACGGATAATTACGACCATCCGATTTATGAAGCTGGAGTGAAGCTTGTCGACATGATATATTTACGGAAGGAATTGGATCCGCATGTTGGATTTTAAATTTCTTGTATCAGTTATCGGGTATGAAATTTTTTCGGATTTCATAAAAGGATGAAAAATTCATAGGAGGTGTTGCGAAATGGAAGAAATCATTAGGCAGATAAAAAAACAGCAGGAAATAAATTTCATAAATGTCAGGGATCAGATTTCCATGGCTGATTTGGAAACCGTTTTTGACGGAGAAAACAATTCGCGATATATTTTTCATTACCTGCATTCAATGGACAGGTTTTTTATAAATCCATGTGAATACGTTTATGAAGGTGAAAAACTTTTTGGCATCCCGGAAAATCTGAGCGTCATCGATCCGGCGCGGGCAGGTTACGTTTCCGATTCAAGCATAGTGATTGCACGCGAAAAACTTATTGGATATCTGGATTACGTAAAGGCAAAAATCGACGCTTATTTTGAAAGGATTACGCCGGATGACTTGCTTCAGAAACCAAAAGACTGCGAATACACAAGGCTCGAATTGATTATTGCGCAGTTCCGTCACTTGATGTGGCATGTTGGACTTTCAAGCGCAATTACATTCAGTTCAAAAAAAGAATGGAATAAGTTCACTGGGTTGACAGTGCTGAATGAAAAGCTTTTTAAGGCTTAAACGAAAATAAGGCTGTAAGATGGATTGGAGAATACCGGAACTTTCTGATTTGGATGTCCTTCAGGAATGTTCACTCAATAATGAATTTTTTGCAAATAATTATGGAGCCGTGAATTCTATTCTGTATGAAAAGAAATTCCGCTCTCAGATTTCAATCGAAGATGGATGGATTTTTGAAAGATTCCATGAAGGCGAAAACCTTTGTTTCAGTTTTCCGCACAACATCAAGGGGGACGTTTCCGATGTAAAGGAGGCCGTCTTAAAACTGAAGGAAGATGCATTTATGTCGGATGTTTCCATAAGGTTTTTAAACATAAGTCTTGATGAAAAAAACATCCTGGCGGAAATGTTTCCGTCTGCGAAAATCATATCCATGCCTGAATCCGGAGACTATATTTACAGGACGGAAAATCTTTCCAAATTGCCTGGAAAAAAATTAGGCAGAAAGAGAAATCACATCAATCAGTTTAAGGCAAAACATCCCGACTGTAGATTTGAACGTTTGGATTCTGAAAATATCCGTGCAGTTTGCGAACTTGAAGATAAATGGCTTTCGGAAACTCAGTCCGATTCGTCATCCGGGGATTTGCTTTCCGACTTGGAAATCGAAAGAAAAATAATTTTCTTTGCAGTCGAAAATTTTGAATGCCTTTCAAAATCATGCGGAATGAGCGGCGGAATCCTGTTTGTTTCAGAAACTCCTGTTGCTTTCTGCATTTCGAGCATTTTGAGTCGAAGCGTTACGGACATCCATTTTGAAAAGTGCATTTCCGATTTCGCTCGGGACGGAGGTTATGCAGTCATAAACAATGAATTTTCAAAAATTGCAGGAACGGAATTTTTGAATCGTGAGGAAGACCTGGGAATTGAAGGATTAAGGAAAGCAAAGCTTTCGTATTATCCGGAAAAAGTTCTTGAAAAATTCCTTGTGGAAATAAATTGAACTGATTCGTGAGGAGGGATACATGCCTGTCATTCTGCATGGAATTGATGATTTTGGGAAAAGATATTATGGAAGAATTTATAACTGTTGATGAAACTTATCTTTCGGAAGCCGCTCAATTGTATAAGGAAGCGTTTATGGGTGAGCCGTGGAATGATGAATGGAGCGATGAAAAGCAATTGATGGAATATATCAGGGAAGTGTCCGGAGGATATAATTCCTTGAACTATGGACTTCTGTCGGATGGAAAACTTGTTGCGCTTTCATTGGGAGCAATTCGCCATTGGTGGGAAGGAACCAATTATAACATCAATGAATTATGCGTTGCAAAGAATTTGCAGGGGCAGGGCATAGGTTCAAGGTTTTTGGGAATGATTGAGGAAGACATAAAGAAACGGGGGCTTGCTGGCATTTTCCTTCAGACTGATAAAGACAAGCCGTCCTATCGGTTCTATCGGAAAAACTCCTTTACCGACCTTGATATACATGTAAGCCTTTATAAAAAAGCAAAATAAAAACAACAGGAAAAATCAATGGAAGAAATTCAGTATAGAATTATAACTGCAGATGATTATGATGAAATTTTTGAAATGTGGAATCAGGTTGAACAGACAAAACGAGCCTTGAATCCTATTGATGACAGTCGGGAGGGAATCAGCCGCTACATTGCAAGAAATCCGAACACATGTTTTGCTGCCGTTTCCGATGGAAAAATAATCGGAGCGATTCTGACGGGACATGACGGACGGCGTGGACTTATTCATCATCTTTGCGTTCATCCTGATTTTCAGCGCAGGGGAATAGCACGGACTTTGGTTTCCAAGGCCGAGGACGCAATGAAAAAAGAGGGCATACAGAAAATATTCGGACTGGTCTTTAAGGATAATGATGCCGCCAACCTTTTCTGGGAAAGCATGGGTTACAGTTTACGGACGAATTTAAATTACAGGAACAAAAGCCTCAATGATGCGATTCCGACCGGTAACTGAAATCATCAATGGAAATTTATCCGTCATGGATTAAATTCGGGACGGAGAATTTTTCCGTATTCAGAAATCAATTTTTCAGAACTCCATCTTGCATTTGCAGGGCTTGTGCTTGGAAGGCAGAATGATTTGAATCCGTAATGTCGATATTTTTCTGCACAATGCTTTTCCCAAATCGAAAAGGCGGTTTTTCCCGTGCATAAGACTTTTTGGATTTTTGCTTTTTCGAAGATTGGGCTAAAATCATTCGGAACCGCTTTTTTAATCGATGCGTCTGATGCTCCGTCAATCTCACAGGCATGCAGTACGTCCCAGAGTGCAAGTTTGTGACGATATAAAAAATCAATCCTTTCATTTATTGCGGACTTTAAATCGGGAGAATTGTTTTCGTTCAGAAGCTTTTCTCCAAATGTCGCCGGAATTATTTTCCAGAATCGATTCTGAGGATGCATGTAATAGAATCCAAGTTCGCGGCTTTTTGGTGACGGCATCGTTCCTAAAATCAGTATTTCGCTTTCCTCATTCCACACCGGATCGAGCGGATGTTCAATAAGAGTTTTTTCAGACATGGTTCGATTATATCACGAATTGCGAAATGCGTTTCGATTTTTTTAATGAAATGCTGAATCATGCGGTACGAATAATGATAAAATTGTCGGAAACTTGCAATTTTAAATGAAATTTTACTTTCCTTTTTTTTAAAGCTGGCTTATTCTTTAAATACATATTCATCAAATCATAAAGGGAGATTTTATCCATGGAAAATTTTACATTCTATTCACCGACTTTTTTTGTTTTTGGAAAGGAGTCTGAAAATCAGGCTGGAGACTACGTCAGAAAATTTGGAGGAAGCAAGGTACTCATTCACTTCGGCGGAAAAAGTGCAAAGGCTTCCGGTCTTTTGGACAGGGTGGAATCTTCGTTGAAGAAATCCGGAATATCATACGTGAGTCTTGGAGGCGTAAAACCGAATCCTAGGAGCGGACTTGTTTACGAAGGAATCGAATTGTGCAAAAAGGAAAATGTCGATTTCATCCTGGCGGTCGGTGGTGGTAGCGTCATTGATTCTGCAAAAGCGATTGCGGCCGGAGTTCTTTATGACGGAGACTTCTGGGATTTTTACATGGGTAAACCGATTGAAAATGCACTTCCAATCGGAACTGTCCTTACGATTGCAGCGGCAGGAAGTGAAGGAAGTCTCGATTCTGTAATCACCAAGGAAGACGGAATGTTCAAGCGAGGGGCAAGCGGAAATGCAATCAGACCGAAGTTCAGCATCTTGAATCCTGAATTGACTCAGACTTTGCCTGCATATCAGTCGGCGGCTGGAATTACGGACATAATGGCTCATCTTTACGAACGTTACCTTACGAACACGACGGAAGTTGAAGTGACCGACAGATTGATTGAAGCACTTCTTTTGACGATGAAACATGAAGGGCCGAGGGTCATAGCAGATCCGAACAATTATGAAGCGCGTGCAAACATCATGTGGGCTGGAATGATGGCCCATAACAATTCATGCGGAGTCGGAAGAAGTCAGGATTGGAACAGCCACAACATTGAACATGAACTTTCGGCACTTTACGATTGCGCTCACGGTGCAGGACTTGCAGTTACCATGCCGGCCGTCTTCAAATATGTCATGAAGCACGACGTCATGCGCTTTGCAAAAGTTGCCGTCCGTGTATGGGGCTGTCAGATGGATTTTGAACATCCTGAACTTACGGCTTTGGAAGGTATTGAAGCTTTCAGGTCGTTTTTGATTTCAATCGGCATGCCGAAAAATTTTGCGGAGCTAGGAGCAAGGGAAGAGGACATTCCGAAACTTGTTGAAATCCTCTGTCATGGAGACGGAAGGACAGGATCAATTTCAGGTTTTGTAACATTGAATGAAGACGACTGCACGAAAATCTACAGGATGATGTTGTAGATTCGATTGCACGTTTTTGGACTGATGATTTGGAGCGTGAAGTCATTGCGTGACGGATTCGCCCCGAATTTAAATTTGATAATTGTTATCAAATTCTATTGACTTTGCTTTTGCTTTTAACTAATATGATAACCGTTATCAAATTGGTCAGACCCGGAAAAATCGTTGCATAAAGCAAAACAACAGATTCAGCGTTTTTCCAATTGTAACATCTGCCTGTCATGCGGAGAAAAAAGCGAGGAGGTGATGATGAGAAAAATCAACTTATCTAAGGTTCGTTCCATCATTGCCGTTTTCCTTGTGTGTGCATTGATTTCAACCCTGTTTTTTGAAGTCTCCCATGCCGATCATGACAGCGTCCATTGTGAAGAAGAAAACTGTCCCGTCTGTATGATAATGCAGATTGTTCACGGGTCATTCCGATTTTTTGATTTTTCAATTGAAATTTCAAAGCCCGTTTCAATTGCATTTACATTGATTTCCATTTTAATTTCTTCCATATATATACTTTCAATCACGCCCATAACACGGAAAACAAAACTCACCATTTAGTTTTTTCTGAAAACATTCTCAGATTGCAAACTGCCGTCTGAAAGTTTTAAACGAAAAAATATTATCTTCACGATTCAATTCCGGAACTGATGTTTTTGGAAGCGCTGCATATTCATCCGATGTTGTCCCTAAAATCATGCATGGAAATCATGCGGAATTGAAAAAGAGTTGAATTAAAAAAAACAATGCAATAACTCTCAATAAGTAAATGAACGACGGGGCATTTGCAAATGTTGTTGCAGTTAATCTATATAAAAGGAAAAAACAATGAAAAAAAACATGTCAAATATAATCGTTTCTGCACTGACACTTGTGGCCGTATCTTTTTTTGGAACCGGTTGCACTCAGAAAAACAAGTCGAATCAGACTGATAAAACAAGTCTTGTCGTAGCCCTTACGGAAGAACCTCCTGCAGGTTTCAGTCCTGCTACAAAATGGCCGTGGTCCGGTGATCCCCTGTTTCAGAACATGCTCTATCGCTACGATGAAAACGGTAAGCCTGTAGAAGATTTTGCCACCGACTGTACGGTAAGCGATGACAACAAGGTATTTACGATTACCGTTCGAAATGATGCAGTATGTTCCGACGGCGTAAAACTCACGGCAAAAGACGTTGCATTTTCCTACAATCTGATTGCTTCTTCAAGCACATGGGTTGATTACAGCTTTTTCGACAGGGCTGAGGCTACAGATGATGCGACGGTGAAAATCTATCTTAAGAAACCTAATTCTCTTTTCAAGCACATTCTGGCAATGACGGCAATCATTCCTGAGCATGCATATGACAAGGACACTTATGCTCAGAACCCTGTAGGTGCAGGTCCATTTGTGATGAAGCAGTGGGACAAGGGTGAAAAAATGATTCTTGAAGCCAATCCATATTATTACGGAAAAAAGCCGCGCGTAAATCAGATAACATTCCTTTTTGTCAACACGGATACGGCCCTTGCCCTTGCACAGAGGGGAGAAGTTGATGCCGCGAGACTGAGCGTAAATCTTGGAGACAGGAACGTTAATGGCTACACGAAAAAAATCGTAAAGGCGAAGGACAGTCTTGCAGTCTATATGCCTTCAATCTTGTTTGGAGCTATGGAAAAGGATGGCGTAAAGCTTGGAAATGATGTGACCGGTGACGTTGCAATCCGCAAGGCATGTAATGTTGCACTGGACAGAAATGCAATGGTTCAGAGCGTTTTGGGCGGTTACGGTGAACCACTTTATACTCTGTTTGCAGGAACGAATTACGGAACTTCCGATATCACTTACAGCGATAATGACAGGGAACTTGCAAAAAAGATTTTGGATGATGCCGGATGGATTGACAGCGATGGAGACGGAATCCGCGAGAAGAATGGAGTCAAGGCACAGTTTGTCCTGTATTCGGTTCCTCAGGATCAGACATATTCACCGCGCCAGGGCGTTTGTCTTGCAATGCAGCAGCAGCTTAAGGAAATCGGCATTCAGCTTGACATCGAGTTCAAGCAGTTTGCGGAAGTTACAAAGGAAAAGCTTTTGTATCAGCAGTGCTATATGACCGGCATGGGTGGAGACAATCCTCTTGACGTGCTTACGGGTTTCCATTCGTCAATGAGTTTTAACGGAAGCTACAATCCTTCGCTTTACAATAATCCGGTGGTTGACGGATACATTGACAGTGCGCTCAATTCCAAGGATGAAAATGAAGCAATGAATTTCCTTAAACTTGCACAGTGGGATGGAAAGACTGGAACCGACTATTTAGGTGACTGCGTGTGGCTTCCAATCCTTCGCGTAAATCACATTTATCTTGTGCGTGATGGAGTTGATCTTCCTGTGGAAAATGTCCGACCTGCACCACATCGCGGCGGTACTTGGACTGTTACGGAACAGATTCTGAATTGGGGCTGGAAATAGAAATCAAAATGAAAAAGGAAGCTTTGTTTGGAGGTTTCCGTTTTGTCGGCGGAAAATTCCTCAGACTTACAAGCGTTCTGTTTGCCATCAGCATAATCTGTTTTTTGCTGATGGCATTCTCTCCGCTCGATCCGCTTACTCAATATCTGGGTGGAGAGAGTGCTGTCGTCAGCGGTGAAAAAGCTGCACGCATAGCCTCGGAACTTGGATTCGACAAACCTTATCCGGTTCAGTACGTCAACTGGATTAAAAATCTTTTTCACGGAGATTTCGGGTACTCGACGATTTATGAACAGCCGGTTTCTTCAGTCATCGTTGAAAAAGCCGGAGCCTCTCTTGTATTGATGCTGGTTGCATGGATTTTTACGGGACTCTTCGGATTTGCATTCGGTGCCATTGCTGCATTAAAAGAAGGAAAAATAGCAGACAGATTCATAAAGGTCTATTCGCTTGCTCTTGCATCCGCACCGCCGTATTGGATTGGACTTTTGCTCGTGATGATTTTTTCCGTGGGGCTTGGATGGTTCCCTGTTGGATTGAGTGCCTCGATTGGAATCGGTCGAAGCAATGCTGGACTGGGTGATTTTTTAAGCCATCTGTTTTTGCCTGCGCTTACTTTAAGTTTGAGCGGAATTGCCCAGATGACGCTGCATGTCCGACAGAAACTTTTGGACATCTATTCAAGCGACTATATTCTTTTTGCAAAGGCACGCGGTGAAAGCCGATTCAGTCAGTTTAAAAATCACGGATTCAGAAATGTTCTCATGCCGGCCGTTACGATTCAGTTTGCTTCTTTGGGAGAAATTTTCGGCGGTTCAACTCTTGTCGAAAAGGTTTTTTCCTATCCTGGACTTGGAAGTGCCATAGTTACGGCGGGAATTAAGGGAGATATTGCGCTTCTTTTGGGAATAAGCCTTTGCAGCAGCGTTTTCGTTTTCCTTGGAAATTTCATTGCGGATGTAATCTGTTATTTCATTGATCCTAGAATCAGCAGGGGAGGAATATATGCTCTGTAAAGCGACAACAAACAGAAGGCGTTCGACACTCATTTTTTTGATTGTGTCCCTTGCGGTACTTTTCATCATGCTTATGGTCGGTATCATTCTGCCTGAGAAATCATGTGAAATAAATTTGAATCAGGTAAAGCTTGCTCCGTCCGGGCTTCATGTTTTTGGAACGGACTGGCTTGGTCGCGACATGCTCTGCCGAACTTTGAAGGGGCTTTCCGTGAGCATGGAAGTCGGAATGATTACAGCCCTTGCAAGCTGCGTCATCGCGGTGATTCTGGGCGTGTGTTCTGCATATTTCGGCGGTAAAGTCGATGCGGTAATCAAATGGCTTACGGATGTAACCATGGGAATGCCGATGACTCTTTTTCTGATTATGGTTTCCGTTCTTGTCGGCAAGGGAAAAAAAGGAATCATAATCGGAGTTGTAATTACGCACTGGGTTCATCTTGCAAGGATAATCCGTGTGGAGGTAATGCAGCTCAGAAACAGGCAGTACATAATCGCTGCACGTTCATTTGGAAAAAGCGGATTTTACATCATGAAAAATCATATTCTTCCTGCAATACTTCCGCAATTCATTGTTGGCGTAGTGCTTCTGTTTCCGCATGCAATTCTGCACGAGGCGGCGATTACGTTTTTGGGATTCGGCATTCCTCCGGACAAACCTGCAATCGGTATCATCCTGTCTGAAGCAATGGGATATCTGAATACGGGAATGTGGTGGCTTGCAGTTTTCCCCGGGATAATGCTTGTTGCAATAGTTAGGATTTTCGACAAACTTGGCGAGCGGCTTAATTATCTTTTGAGTCCGACAACTGCACAGGAGTAATTTGAATTATGGAAAAAAAAAAAAAAAAAAAAGAAAGTCAGAATCTGTTGGAAGTTGAACATCTGAGCGTTACGTTCAACCAGTATTCGATGGGAACTGAACGGCGTTCACTTGAAGTCATTCATGACATTTCCCTTTCCGTGAAAAGCGGTGAGATTGTGGCTGTAATCGGTGCGAGCGGTTCAGGAAAAAGTCTTCTTGCACATGCCATCATGGGGATTCTTCCCGTGAATGCAGTTACAAAAGGAAACGTAATTTTTGAAGGAAAAGTCCTGTCTGAAAAAGATAAGGAAAATTTGCGCGGAAAAAAAATCGCACTGATTCCGCAGTCTGTCAGTTACCTGGATCCGATGATGACGGTAAAAAATCAGATAGAAAGTCCCCTTAAAAGACGTGATTCAAAAAAAGGAATCGTGCAAAGCCTGATGGAAAAATTTCAGCTGAAAAAGGAAGTTGCGACACAGTATCCGTTTGAACTTTCGGGTGGAATGGCACGACGAGTTTTAATCGGTACTGCAATTACAAGCGGTGCAAAACTGATTATTGCGGATGAACCGACACCGGGAATGCATATGTCTGTCGTTGAAGAAACATTGAAAGCATTTAAAAAGATGGCGGAAGATGGCGCTGGAATTCTGATGATTACGCATGACATTGACCTTGCCTTTACGATTGCCGATAGGGTTGCCGTTTTTTGCGATGGGCGTGTCGTAAGCGTGGAGGAAACGGAAAACTTTGTGTCGCATCCTGAAAGATTGACTTCTGCATATGCAAGGGCTCTGTGGCATGCTCTTCCACAGAACGGATTTTTTGTCGAGGACGGGAAAGTTTACAACGCAGACATGAGCGATTCTGAAGAAAGCCTTTGTGCGATAAATAAAAAAAGAGAGGCTGTCTGATGGTTCTTGAAGCGAAAAACATATTCTTTAAATACAAGGGAAAATCAGACTATCTTATAAACGACTTTTCAATTTCAATCGAAAGCAATGAAGTCGTAGGATTGATTGGACCGAGCGGTTTCGGAAAGAGTACAATCGGAAAAATTTTGGCGGGTCAGGAAAAGGCTGAAAAAGGGTGCGTGCTTCTGGATGAAAATCGGCTTCCTAAAAAAGGATATTCTCCGGTTCAGTTGATTTATCAGCATCCTGAACTTGCTGTGAATCCGAAATGGAAAATGCGTCGTACACTGGAAGAAGTTGGAGAAGTTGACATGGAGCTTTGCACTCAGCTAGGGATAAAGGAAATGTTTTTGGACAGATGGCCTCAGGAACTTTCTGGCGGCGAATTGCAGCGTTTCAACGTTTATCGAGCGTTGCGGCCGGAGACGAAATTCATTGTTGCAGATGAAATCAGTACGATGCTTGACGTAATAACGCAGGCTCAAATATGGAAGGTGATTTTATCATATGCAAGGAAATTCGAAATAGGGATTCTTGCAATAACGCACAATCAGAATCTTGCAGATGCAGTCTGTACCAGACAGGTATTTGTAGGGGATATGAAATAGGACTTTTTGTGATGAAATGCCTTAAAGCCCCTGCACCGTGACTGCTAAAGTTTGGAGCCGGGGCGTTGCGGGGTGTCCCCGCTGGAAGGGGTGGCGGACAAGCAGACTTGCTTGGAAGCCAGGGGAAGGCTTTCCCCTCCACAATTACAGTACTTATCTTCCGCCTTCCCGTTCGATTTTTTCATAATACTTTTCAAACGGATATTCACTGCTGAAAAAATGCAAGCTGGAGTCGGAAAGATTGAGCCTTAAGTCTTTTATTGGGACAGGCTCAGGATTTT
>CACYBG010000056.1 GCA_902772605.1 uncultured Spirochaetaceae bacterium | reverse complement strand
TGAAATCGAAGGATGACGGTGACAGCAAAACCGCCATAAAGCATTTTCAAAAATCAGTCTCATCGAAATCAAAACTGATATCGAATCTTTCCGCCGAAGAATTGATTTCATTGCATTCTGGAAAAAATGCGCTGTCGCTTGCCCGGGAATTTTACAGGAAACACGGAAGCGATGAATCACTTGTCGCATACCTCAAGCAGCTTTTTGAAATGAATCAATACGACAAAATCATTTCGCTCACGAAAAAAATCGACTATGCAGAAACGGCAGACGAAATCATCTTCTACAACTGTGCCGCACTGCTAGCATCCAAGGACGATTCCTTTCCGGGCATCTACAACCTTTGGTGCATAAGCAGGCCCTACTCGGAATACCACGGAGCAATCTATTCCATGCTGGATGATTATCCCGACAACAGTTTTGCATTTGCATCCGACTGTGCAAAAATGCTGAACCTGTCCTCAAAAAAAGATTGGGGTCAGGCATCGACCTACGCAAAAAGAATGCTCAGCGACAAAAAAAATCTGACTCCGACAGTCGCAAGTGCAGCAGGAAAATCCCTTTTTTACGGTTCACAGAATTACGAATCAAACGCAGAGTTCCTTGAATCGATTTTAACCGGCAAAAACGAAATCGACTTTTTCCTGAACTTTTACATCGGACGCATGTATTCGCGGATTGACGGAGCAAAAGAAAAGACGCAGGATTATTTCAAACGTGCAATGGATTGTGCATCCGACGATGAAAACTACGACAATGCGCTCTGGTACTATCTGAATTTCCTTCAGCAGAACGACCTCTCGCTCGCCGTCACGGAAACTGAAAACTACTGTTCAAAATGGCACGACCCGAATTATTTCGATGATTTTCTGGAACCAGTTTCAGTCCTGCTTCTTGACGAAAAAAAATGGGAAGACTATTACAGGCTTACAAAAGCGATTGAAAAAAATGCAAGTCCGGAAGCGCGTTCCAAATTTTCATACGTCTGTGCAAGCCTGATTGAAAATGATTTTTACCGCATTGATGAAAAGACCCGCGATGAAGAAATCAAAAGGCTTTACAAGCAGGCCCTTGACGGCGGTTCCGATTCCTACCACAAACTTCTCGCGGCTGCCAAACTCAATTTAAGCGACGACGAAACGTGGAAACTTTTTTCACGCTGGAATGAAGAAAAGGATTTTCAATGCAATGAAGAAGTTGAAAAAATCTTTTACGGATACATCGATTTCGACCTGCATGAAAAAATCTATCCGTTCTGGCTTGAACACAGTAAGGAAATCAGCCTTGAATGTGCAGAATCGCTTGCAGAATACCTTTCAACCAAAACGGACATCGACTCATATTACAACTACATCGCACTCAGGATTGCCGCCCGAAAAATGAATTACAGCGAAAAGGAACTGGACAGGAAGATTATCGAGCTTTCATTTCCACGCGGATTCAGCGAATCGGTTGAAAAATACAGCGGCGAATATAAGGTTGACGACCATCTGATTTACGCACTCATAAGGATGGAAAGTTTCTTTTCACCGAATGCAATCAGTCATGCAGGAGCCGTCGGTCTCTGTCAGCTGATGGAAAGCACTGCGGCGGACATTGCAAAAAAACTCGGTCAGACTGATTACGACCTTGTCGAACCGGATACAAACATTCAGTTCGGAACCAATTACATTTCAGAATTGATTTCACGTCTGGAAAACAGTTCCGTGCTTGCAATCTGTTCGTACAATGCAGGAATCGGAAAAATCAGGAGTACGCTCAAAAGCTGCCTTTCATCGCTCAAGAGACGCGAAATTCCGAACGACATTTTCCTTGAAATGCTAAACATAACCGAAACCAGAAATTACGGAAGGAACGTCACTGCAGCCGCTGCAATCTACGCATATCTTTACAACGGACAGTCGCTTACCGGAACCGCAAGAAAAATAATGGGCATTTAAGGACATAATGCATTCGGAAGGTTTTTGTGAAAACATCTAAACAATGGATTTTCAAATTCCGATAAATTGAGTATGAAAGTACATGCTATTTTTATGACAGCCATGATGGCTATCGCATCCTTCGCATCAGCCGAGGAATTGTACAAAACTAACGTCATTGCCTCCTATTACGGTGAAGAGTTGAATGGCAACAAGACTGCCAGCGGCGAACTGTTCAACATGAATGATTATACGGCCGCACACAACACGCTGCCATTTAACACTTTGGTAAAGGTAACGAGTCTTTCCACGTCAAAATCTGTCGTGGTCAGAATCAACGATAGGGGTCCTCGCATTGCAGGACGTGAAATCGACGTATCAAAGGCCGCAGCATCCGACTTGGGAATGTTGACAGCCGGAACAGCCAGAGTCACAATGGAAATCATTCAGTGGGGAACCAACAACGGTCCGACGACAGATGTCAGCGGAGTGGTTGAGACTCCTTACGAGCAGGAAGTCAAGGTACTCGACTCAGGCGAAAAGCATTACGACATCCAGCTTGGAGCCTACAGTGATTTTTCAAACGCAAAGATTCTGGCCGACAAAATCAACAGCCAGGGATTCAAGAACATCGCCTATCAGTCTGAAGACGGAATTACAAGAGTCGTAATCAGGGATGTGGCAGCATCAGACTTGGATTTTACTGTTGATGCACTCAGGCAGCACGGATTCGATCATTATCTGGTAAGGCAGAGAAAATTGGGTGCCGTACGTGAAACGAATGCCGTAACGACAAATTCAACGCTGGAAAAATAATCCGACGCTGAACCGACATTTTCAAACAGCTGAATGACAAAGCAAGTGGGGCTTATCGTTCGGTAAAGATAAAAAGTGCAAGAAGGGGATCTGCAATGCGGGTCCCCTTTTTATTTGCGGAAATTCTTAGGGCTTTGCTTTAGGGATTGTCCCGTAATCATGAGGGGATAGAAAACTTCAGTAATTCAGGTTGACCTAAAATCAACTGCAATTACAGATTGCCAAAAAAGAGGTTTAAATGAAAAACGAAAAACCAAAAGTTCCCCGGATTTTTTTCACCGGAAGAAAAATCCTTCTGCTCGCCGTCCTTCTGATTTTCGCAGCACCGCTTTTTGCCGACTACGTTTATAAATCGGAAGCTGTAGCCTCGTACTATGCCGAAAAATTCCATGGACGGAAAACGTCCAACGGCGAAACGTTCAACATGTATGAACTGACTGCGGCTCACAAGACACTTCCGTTCAATACGAAAGTCGTAGTTACAAATCTTTCAAACGGAAAGAAAGTGACAGTTAGAATCAACGACAGGGGACCGTTCATCGCAGGACGTGAAATCGATCTGTCAAAGGCCGCCGCCGAAAAACTGGACATGCTGAAATCAGGAACGGCAAAAGTAAAGATTACCGTAATCAGCGATTCGACTAAAGCTCAATCGTGGAAAAATGCGGAAAACAAGAATACGACCTGGGACATTCAGTTGGGTGCATTTTCAAAACGTGAGAATGCCGAAAAATTCGTGAAGAAACTTCAAAGTGCGGGAATCACAAAATACCTTGCATATCAAAAATACAACAACCTGATTCGGGTCGTAATAAAAGACATTGCAACCGCTGATGTACAGGGATTTTTGAATCTGCTTGACAAAAAAGGATTTGATTATTTCGTACGCGAACGGGCCAAGGTAAAAAAATAGGTTCTGCTGACAAAATCACTTGTTCAAAAAATCAACATACCTCGCTGAAAGCAACGTGGTTCACAGCTTTCGCTGTTCATGTTCTCAAAAGGTATCGCAGTCAGATTTCATACCTTTTATTTCGCCCCTATTTGCAACGTAGTTTCAAGCTAGGGGCGAGGTATGAAACCTTCCGCACGAATCACCAACCCCGACTCTAAGGAAACACTGATTAATACACGAAGCATTAATCAGCGGTTCCCAGCAATTTCTCATAATTCTTTATGCTGAAAGGAATTATTGCGAAATTGCAGATATCAAGGTTAACACTGAACGAGCATACGGGGGTATGCTACCCGCTTTCGGATTATTCAGTGTTTCCCTAATTTCAGACATTGATTTTGTTTTCATGCCGCTGAAATG
>CACYBG010000055.1 GCA_902772605.1 uncultured Spirochaetaceae bacterium | reverse complement strand
TTCTTGTCCTTTTCGGTTGCGACATAGTTTACGGCAACATTGAAGAGGTAAGTAACGACGACCGTCAACACCGATGAAGTAATCGGTATGTAAATCCTTGCAAAAATCATCAGGAAGATGAAGACCAATATCGGTATGACCAGATAGATGATTCCGCACAGCATCTGCTTGACCGGAGAAAGACGCTTGGTTGCAAGAAGTATTATCAGTGCAGTTGCAAAGACGATGAGTATTCCGACGAAAGGCTCCACGTACACGATGAAGTCCTTGTGGAGAATCGTGTTCACGACGTTTGCATGGGTTCCCATGTTTGCATAGCGCCTCTGGAAAGGAGTGACTCCGAAGTCGGTACTGGATGTAGCTGAAAATCCGATGATGCAGAAAGTTCCGTCCAGATAGGCCTTGAGTGCATCGAAGTTTTCGTTGTAAAGGTTGACTTCATCTGCAAGAACGGTAATCAGGGCAACAAGGTTTTCATCATCCGATTCGAGTGCGGAAAGTTTTTCTGCATATTCAGTGAGTCCGCTGAAATATTTTTTCCTGAGCGACTCGTATTCTGCATAGGACTCTTCGCTTACACCGCCGTCCACAGGACTTCCATCCACGTTGAAACCGTTGCATGAGGCAAGCAGGGAGATTTTTGATTCCGTTATTTCATCGTAAATGTCGATGTAATCGGAAGCCAGAGCAAGGATTTCATCAAGTTCGGAATCGAGCGAATTTGAAGATGCATAGGAGACCAGGTTCTGGAGGTCCGTGTAGATTCCAGCCTCTCCGTCATCAAGGTACTTGAAATACATGACTTCAAGATGCTTGAAATTGTTTTCCTGAGTCATGTATTCCTCGTGCTTCCAGTTGATGAGCATGCATCCGTGTCCATCAAGCGGTATGCGGATGTCTTCCCTGACATCGGAGCCCGGCATGAGAGCACCCTTCAGCGTAAGTGCATATTTGGTCCTGACAATCTCCTGAACGTCAAGTTTCCTTATCAATGGAGCAAAAGCCAGCTGACCGATGTACCTGTCGCCGTACCTGTTCAAAAGTTCGACGCGCCGTCTGATTCCGTCGTTGTCTACGAAGACGTTCGTAAATCCGGCACCCGATGCATGGGATATGATCTTGTTGATTGCAGGGACGAATCCCCTTTCATCGCGCACAATCTTTCCGTTGGAAATTTCCAGAAGGTCGGATTCCTGTGCATTGAAAACGTTGTCGGACGTTATGTAGTCTTTCGGATCGCTTACATTATTGAAGAGAAAACGGTTCTGAACGTAATCCAGATTGTTGAGGAAGGTCTCGTCGTTCCTGTCTTCCTCACTGGCCACGTCCTTCAGGTTTATGGTCATGGAAGTGTTTCCGAAAAGCTGGAGTCCCTGGGCGAATTTCATGTCATAGTCGTCGATAAGGTACTTTCCGATTTCCTGCTGGATGTCCGCAAGGTTGCTTCCTATAAGATACATGACTTCATCGGCTGCATCCACGGCATCATCAACGGATTCGGCACCGTCGCGAAGGTATTCCTTGTAGCTTCCGAACGCATCCTCCATTACGGACTGACCGCTCCTGAACAGATTGGACGAAACCTTGTCCACATCAATGTTCCTTACCGGTCCCGGCTTGGATTCCATAAGGTACTCGATATCGAATACGGCATCCCTGGCTCCAAGTTCCTTCATTCGAATCAGGACTTCGCCAAGTATGTCCCTGGTCCAAGGCCATTCTCCATAAACGTTGATGGATTCATCACCGATGTCCATAAGGACTATGGATTCATCAGCCTTGGGATTCTTTCCGGCAGCCAGAAGACCGTCGTAGATTCGGCTGTCAAGCTTCTGTGTCAGTCGCAGAGCTTCCATGCCGATGCAAATCAGGGTAACCAGAATCAATACAAATATGGAAATATTCCTAAAAAACCAGTTGCGTTTTTCCTTTCTCTTCATGACAAAAACTATAGCACATGATATACTTTTAGACAAACAGAAACGGGCGGTTCTGCAACATAAAGCCAAAAACTTAGGGAAACACTGCAATCCGCACCGTAAAACGGTCTCACAATCTATAACGGAGGCCAAATGGGATTCTGAACGGGCAGTTCGGGATGAACCCAAAAAAAAGTTATGGCATTTTACCATAAAGAATGAGAGGGAAGTATGAAAAAGCTTTTACTTTGTCTTTTATCGGCGGCTTTTTTTGCAGGAGTCGCGGCGGCCCAATCGGCTGAAAAGATTGCGGACATCGACGAAACCGAAAAGGTAAGCTACGGTCAGTTCTGCTATCTGATTGCAACCAGCAACGGAACACTGTCGGACGGAGCGACATACCAGGAAGCGTTCGACGCAATCAGGCGTACAGGCGTATTCTATTCAAATGTACTGCCCAATGATCCGATACCTATGTCGGATGTTGCATTGCTGTGCTCACAGACATGGAACATTCAGGAAAGCCTCATGTACAGGCTTACAAAGGCTCCGAGATATGCATTCAGGCAGCTTCAGGCCCTTGACATCATACCGCTTACTGCAAGTCCGACCTCAACAAGTTCCGGACATCAGATTCTGAACGTAATAACGCTCTGCATTGATTTTGCAGGTGAAGGAGAGTAACCCAATGAAAAAGCTCGTAAAAACTGCCGCCGTACTCGGAATGCTCGGGACGATTGCAACAGGAGTCTACGCATTCGATTTCGGAGGACTCTTCAAGAACAACACGAAATTTTCCACGCCTTCATTCGAATATGCAGGACTCGACCAGATGGACAGCCTCAGCGGATGGGTAAAGGTTCCGCTTACACAGGACGAAAAGGTCTATTTCTCTGCCGAAGCGGATGCAACATTCCAGTACTCCAATTCGAACCTTTCGCTCGGTGGACAGGCCGGTTCTGCAAGTTTCTACCTCAATCTGCCGCTCTGCAAGCTTACGCTTTACTCAAACCTCTGGAACGGAATATTCCAGCTCAACGCCGGTCGTTTCACTGCAGCCGATTCAACGGGAATGATACTTTCACAGACGACAGACGGAATCCAGGGAACATTCTCTTCAAATTACGTTAAGGCCATACTCTATGCAGGATACACAGGACTTACCAATTCCAGAACCGACTACATCATCGACGGAGACTCATCAACATTCTCGTATGATGCATCCGCCGTATATCAGTTCAACTCACCCTATGCACTGACAAGCCTTTCGGTTGCCCTGCCTTTCCTCTTCTCAAATCAGACGCTGGCATTCGAAGGTCTTGCTGCATTCGGACTTCCGGGAATTACCGGAGACAATTCGGGGGACAACAGGTACTACCTGACGGCATTGATGAACGGACCTATCGTCAAGAACCTTTACTACTCCGTATCAACCACATTCGGACTGGGCGATGGAGTGACGAACCTTTCAAGGGCTGCATTCACGTTCTATCCTACAGTGCTTGACTCTTCCGTGGCATTGGAAATCCTCTACGCCTCAGGAAACAACGGATTCCTCTCACCGTTCAGGGGATTCACAAGTCAGAGCGCATATCTGGCATCTGGAAGCACAGAATACTCGGGCATCATCAAGGCAGGACTTTCCGGCTCCATACGACCGGTTTCAAAGCTCTTCATAAGCTTGGGAACCGACGTAGTGATGTCGGTCGCAGACAGCTTCGGTTACTCGGGCTTCCAGTGGTTCACCCAGCTGCAGTATCAGCCGTTTACGGACCTGAAAGTCGGCTTGGCAGCCAATCAGTTCATCGGACAGGATTCAAGTCTCAACAACATGGGAATATCCTTGAACCTTACATTTGCATTCTAAGGGAAATCTACTGCAGGTTTCCGACATCCTACACGAACAGTGTAAACAGGAGGCATATCAATGAAGAAATTCGCAAAACTTTTTACGGCGGCCATCGTTCTTGCAGCCGCATCATTTTCAGCATGGGCACTTGACGCTCGCATCGTAAGCGTAAACGGCAAGGTCGAGATACAGAACGGCGGTTCTGCATGGAAAGCCGCAAAATCGGGTGATGTACTCAAAAAAGGTACAACGATTTCAACGGGCTTCAAGTCAAGCGCCACAATCAAAATCGACGATACCGTCGTAAAGCTTGATTCCATGACCAGGGTTACGATTGAAAAACTCGCATCAAACAGTTCAAAGACCCAGTCGGACCTTTACCTCAACAACGGAAAAGTAACGGCAGACGTAAAGAAGACTGCAGGAAAGAAAGTCGATTTCAAGGTCAGTTCTGCAGCATCAACGGCTTCCGTACGCGGAACATCATTCACCTTCTATGCAAACGGAACGATTAAGACCACTTCAGGTCTGGTCAGCAAAGGCCCAGGAAAAAAAGTTCCGCAGATAGCAGTCAGCGATGAAGCGGACGAATTCATTCCGGAAGACGGAGAATCAAACGCACTCACCGAAACAAAGGACGTAAGCGGTGCAAGGGAAATTCCCGTATCAGAGGGACAGACAAGCACCACCGACCAGTTGAGCGGAATCCACTCAAGTCCACAGGAAGAAAATTCAAGGAAGAGGAATCCTGATTTCGGACACGGAACGGAATCGATTTCAGAGCGCGAACACGGAACATCCCTTGCCCCTGAAAAAACGACGGAAGACCCTGCTCAGAAAACCACAAAGGATGGAACCCTCGAAATCAACATAAGAATCGGGAATGGTGAATAGGGAAAGCTCTAAAAACGCAACTTTTACATTTCAAACGGGACGGTCGGATACGAAGATTCTGGCCGTCCTGATTTTTTGAGTGCATTTCAAAATTTTAAGACAGCTGATTAAATAAACAACCCCTTAATTTCCAAGGTGACAAAACGATGACTACAGACCTATCAGGCAAAGACTGGACACTCTTCAATACAGGAACGAAAAAAAGAATCGGCGGAATACAGATGAACATTCCGGGCGACATACATTCTGCGCTCATAAGGTCGAACATAATCCCGGACCCATGCTGCGGATTCAACGAAAGGGACGTTCAGTGGGTCGGCCTGGAAAACTGGAGCATCAGAAAGACCTTCGTTTTCCATCCGCAGACAGGATGCAGGTCCTATCTGGTCATGAACATGGCGGATACCTATTTCACGGTCTACATAAACGGAAAAAAAGCCGGCAAGGGAGACAATTATTTCCGCACGTGGAGGTTCGACGTAACCAGACTTTTGACGGAAGGAAAGAACACGATTTCCATTGATTTTGAATCCGCAGAATCACATGCAGTTTCAAAGTCGAAAAGCCTGCCCTACCCCGTCCCGTGTTCACAGTACGAAATGTACTCTCCGCACCGAAACCTGTCCAGAAAAATCCAGTGCCACTCCGGTTGGGATTGGGGTCCATGCATCATGGCATCGGGAATTTACGGCTCAATCTTCATGGAAACCGTAAGCCTTGGATACCTGAAATCCGTAACGGTAAATACAAGCCCGGCCAAAAAGGAAAATTCCCGCAAAATCTGGAACGCTACGATGGGAATCAGATTTCAGTCAAGGGAAAACAAGGACGTAAATTTTTTGATTGAACTCTACGGACCTGGAACCCAATATTCCGAAACGGTCTCCGTAAAATGCGTTGAAGGCGAAAACGAATTCACGTGGAATCTGGAGGTTGAAAATCCCGTCCTGTGGAAATCGGCCGATGAACTAAAGGATGAGGGACTTGAGGAAAACGAACTTTACGAACTGTCGGTTTCATCAATCCTGGAAAACACGGAAACACTCGAAAAAGACTGTACGATTACGAAGCATATCGGATTCCGAACCTTGACCATGCAGGCCAAATCAGACCGATACGGATGCGCACCCTATTTCGAATTGAACGGACGCGGGATATTTGCAAAGGGCGCAAACTGGATTCCGCTTGATTCGCTCCCTGAACGCTGGACTTCAGAAAGATATTTCTACATGCTCAGGTCTTGCGTCGATGCAAACATGAACTGCATCAGGGTCTGGGGCGGCGGACAGTACGAGTCGGACAGATTCTACGACATCTGCGATCGGCTTGGAATAATCGTATGGCAGGACTGTACATTCGCCTGTTCACTCTATCCTGCGGTGGAAGAATTCCTTGCTTCGGTTGAAAAGGAAATAGAAGACAACGTTTACAGGCTGCAGCATCATCCAAGCCTTGGTCTCTGGTGCGGAAACAACGAAAACCTGGGATGCCTGAACTGGTATCCGGAAAGCAGGGAAAACAGGGACCGCTACATAATCGACTATGACAGGCTCAACCACTGGACCGTTGAAAAAACGATACGTAGATGCGACCCCGAAAGAGCATGGTGGCCTTCATCTCCATGTGCAGGACCGGATTCATTCACAGACTCCAGGCACGGAGAATCAGAGGGCGACATTCATTTCTGGAGCGTCTGGCATGAAAGGAAAGACATGGAGGAATACCTGAACATAAAGCCCCGGTTCGTTTCGGAGTTCGGTTTTGAAAGTTTTCCGTCACTTGAAGGGGTTCTGGAATTTGCAGGAAAGGACGACATCAACCCGAGTTCCCCGGTCATGGAATGGCACCAGAGGTCTCCCGACGGAAATTCAATCATGATTGAAAATTTCAGCCGATACTTCAGGTTTCCGAACGGTGCGGAAAACATGCTCTATCTGAGTCAGGTTCAGCAGGCTCTTGCAATCAAAACCGCAGTCGATTACTGGAGGAGCCTTAGACCTTACTGCATGGGTTCGCTTTACTGGCAACTCAACGACGTATGGCCCTGCTCGTCATGGTCTTCAATCGAATCGTCTGGAAAATGGAAGATTCTTCATTATGTCGCAAAGGATTTTTTCAAGCGCGTAAGGATTGCACTCATAAAAAAGGACGGAAAAATCTTGCTGAACGGCGTGAACGAATCCAATTCTCCGGTGGACATGGCGGTGACGCTCAGGATACTCGATTTCGACGGAAACGATGCCGTAAAAAGACTCAGTTTCCACAAGCGCATTGATGTCGATTCATCCGAAACAATCTGGGAATCTCCCGTGGAAAAAATAAGGCTCAAGGGTGAACCGTGCGGATATTTTGCATTTGCGGAAATGAAGGCAAAAACGCTGTCGGGAAGAAAGCAGAGTTTTGAATCAACAGACACGGCATTTTTCGAAAGGTGGAAGAAATGTCCCGTTCAAAGGGCCAAAATCGTTTCGACGGTTGAAGACAGGGGCGGAAAGATAACGGTAAGGATTGAAAGCGACAGGCCTGCATTTTTCGTTTCACCGGACGTATTCGGCATAAAGGGAAGCTTTTCGAAAAGCATGATGACCATTCTTCCGGACAGAAGCGAAACGGTAGAATTCTTCCCGGACAACTATGGAGCGGACACCGAAATCCACAGTCCGGGAACGACGGCATTCAGACGGGCCCTGAAAATCTACAGTCTCAGGGACACGTACTGAGCCCCACCGGGGATGCCCGAAAACAAAAGAACATGCAATCGGACATCTCCAGTCGGAATCATTTCGTTACGTTGAACTTGAAGAAGAGGACGTCTCCATCCTGAACGACGTATTCCTTTCCTTCCTGCCTGTATTTTCCGGCTTCCTTGATTTTTGCTTCGGTTCCGTAGGTCCTGAGGTCGTCAACCGTATATGCCTCGGCCTTGATGAATCCCTTTTCAAAATCGGTATGGATTACTCCGGCAGCCTGTGGAGCCTTGTCTCCTGCATGAATCGTCCAGGCACGGCACTCATCCGGTCCACCCGTAAAGAAAGTCCTGAGTCCCATCAGGTGATAGACGGTGCGGGCAAGGACTGTCAATCCGCTTTCCTTGAGCCCCACGCTTTCCATGAATTCCTTCCTGTCGTTCGGATCCTCAACGTCTGAAAGGTCAGATTCGAATTTACCGCAGATTACGATTACCTCGGACTTCTGTTCCTCCGCAATCTTCCTTACGGTCTCAACATATCCGTTGGTTCCCGTCGCAATAGTGTCTTCATCGATGTTGCACACGTAAACCTGGGGCTTAATCGTCAAAAGGTGCAGGTCGTAAACGGCAGCCTTTTCATCGTCGCTCAGGTCGGCCATCCTTGCGCACTTTCCGTCCAAAAGGAGGGGCTTAATCTTTTCGATGGCACTCATGTAAGGAGCAAGACGCTTTTCCTCTTCCTTTCCCAACTGCCTGATCTGCTTGGTGATTTTTTCCTGCCTCTTGGTAATGGTATCCAAATCGGCCTGTGCAAGCTCAAAATCAATGGTAAGGATGTCGCTCAAAGGATCGATAGGGGCATCCGTCTTTGCATCGTCACGCACGTGCTGAATGTCGGGATTATCGAAACAGCGCACGACATGGGCAATGACCGTAGTTTCCCTGATGTTTGCAAGGAACTGGTTTCCCAATCCTTCACCCTTGCTTGCACCCTTTATGAGTCCGGCAATATCGACGAAATCAACGCTGGCCGGAATCTTCTTTTTGGGCTGAAAAACGCTTGCCATGAAATCAAGACGCTCATCAGGCAAATCGACAACACCGACGTTCGGGTCGATTGTACAGAACGGATAGTTTTCGGCAGATGCAGGAGCCTTTGTAAGGGCACTGAAAATGGTTGATTTTCCGACATTTGGAAGACCGACGATACCGCATGTAAGTTTCATATATCATTCCTCGCTTTTTCACCACCGGAATCGAATCGACGGCGGCAAACAAAATAGAACCGTCCGACAACTCCGTCATCAAACGGCATGCAATTACAAGTAATAGGGTGTTATTGTTAACAAGGAATAATCCGCTTTCAGATTATTCACTGTTTCAATAGCCTGCCCCGAAACCGCACCGACCGATTGTCTTCAAGTCGATTTCAGTACAGTTTTCATGAAGCTTCGATTGACCTGAAAAAGTCCGTCTCAGCCCCAGCAGTTTAATTATCCGAGCTTTTCATAGGCTTCTTCCCACAGACGGTTGAGCCTTTCAAGTTCGGCATCCAGACCTTCAATCTCCTTTTGAACCTGCCTGCTCTTTTCCCCATCGGAATACACGGCGGGATCTGAAAGACTGTTTTCCAGCTCCTTTTTCCTGTCCTCCGATTCGGCTATCTGATTTTCAAGCTTTTCGATTTCCTTTTCAATCTTGCGTCTTTCGGCGGAAAGCTTTTTCTGTTCCTCCCACGCAAGTTTTCCGGCACTGACATTTTCTGCAGGAGCGGATTCGACCTTGGTTTCAGGCTTACGTTCGGCGGCAATCGATTGGAACGAAAATTCACCGACGGCACCGTTTGCCTCATCCTCAAGACGCTGCATGTAATACCTGTAGTCGCCCGGAAAATTCCTGTATTTGCCCGGATGAAGCTCAAGCACCCTGGTCGCAAGGCTTTCGATGAATCCGCGGTCGTGGCTTACGAAAATGACCGTTCCGCCATAATCCTTGAGTGCATCGAGCAGAACGTCCTTGGAATGCATGTCCAGGTGGTTCGTAGGTTCGTCAAGCACCAGAAGGTTCACCGGCCGCAAAAGAAGTTCAAGAAGTGCAATTCGGCTTTTTTCACCGCCGGAAAGCACGTCTATGCTCTTGAAAACATCGTCCCCGCGGAAAAGGAATGCTCCCAGCATGTCCCTGGCCTTTGGGACCAGATTCAAGGGACATCGGCTTATCAGGCGGTCCAGAATCGACTCGGAACCCGTTATCTTTTCTGCAGAATCCTGAGAGAAGTATCCGATGCTCACTCCGGCCCCCAGCTTGACCTCTCCCGTAAAATCAGTGTCCGCACCGGCGATTATCCTGAGCAGCGTCGATTTTCCGGCTCCATTCCTACCTGCAACGACAAGCCTTTCACCCTTTTCAAGCACGAAATCAAGCCCGTCAATTATGTTCGGACCTCCGTAAGACTTGGTGATTTTATCCAGGGTGACGACCAGCTGACCCGAATGCGGTGCCTCCGGAAAAGTAAAGTGTATCTTCTTAAGGTTTTCAGGGATTTCTATCTTGTTTTCAAGCAGCCTGTCCAGCATCTTCTGACGTTCCTGAGCCTGAGCCGCCTTGGTAGCCTTTGCACCGAAACGCTTTATGAAATCCTCAAGGTGCTGCATCTCCTGCTGCTGCTGTTCGTATGCCTGAATCAGACTTTCAAGCTCGACCTTCCGCACTTCCTCGTAATGACTGAAATTGCCCGGATACCGCTTCAGGTCCCCTCCGAAAAGTTCATAGACGACGTTTACGGTATGGTCCAGAAAATATCTGTCGTGACTGACCAAAAGGAATCCGCCCTTGAAATCGGAAAGGAATTTTTCAAGCCAGTTGCGCGCTTCAATGTCCAGATAGTTTGTCGGTTCGTCCAGAAGAAGGATGTCCGGTGAACACATCAGGGCCTTTGCAAGCGCAATCCTCATCTGCCATCCACCGGAAAACTCTTCGGTCTGCCTGTCGAAATCCTCGCGTGAAAAACCGAGTCCCAGAAGAACGGTCTCTGAAAGCATGTCGCGCCTGTACCACATCGATTCCTCAAGCCTTGAAAGCAGGTTCGAATGTTCCACCGCAAGCTTATCGGCCTGATCAGGGAACTGCCTCATCTGCTCGCCTATCGAATCGATTTTTTCCTGAAGTTCGTATCCCCACTGGAAAGCCTTGTCAGCCTCCTCCTTGAGCGAACATCCATGATGGACCAATCCGCTCTGTGGAAGATAGGCAATCCTTATGTCCTTCTGGGCAATGCGTTCACCGCTGTCCGGTTCAACAAGACCTGCCATAATCTTTATCAGTGTAGATTTTCCGGCTCCATTTGCACCGGTCAGGGCAGCCTTACTCCCGGTCTGAAGGTTTACGGAAACATCCTTTAGAATATCCCTGTCACCGAAAGCCAAGGATACCTTTGAGAATTGAACGAACGCCATCTTAACAACTCCGGCAAAAAAAATCAAAAATCAGACGCTAATCTTCAGACGCTTATCTTCAAAAACTTACTTATAGAAAACCATCATCTGAGAATCGCCGGCAAGAGAAACCGTAGCAACATCCCTACCAGAACTCTGGTCCTTAGTAATCACGACGCGTGCAGGAGTAAGCCTGAGTCCGGAATTATCCATCTTGTACAGGAAGTTAACCTCCGACTTTACGCCGTTGAAGTGGAACGAAAGAACTCCGTCCCAAACTCCCTTGAGAGACGACGGCAGGAAGTACTTGGTTTCATAAGTACCGCCATGACCCGCATCGCCAGGAATTACCGCAGGCTGAAGGTTGTCGAATCCGCTCCACTGGAACTGAGTGCCGCCAGTGAACGTAAGGACACCGAACATCGTACTGTTGTATGTAGGACCGGAACGCTTCAAAGTTGAATAAACCCTGTCGCGACGAGCCTTTTCACCCTGGATAAGTGCCGGAACATCCTCATCGAAAGTCACGAAATAGACGGTAGAAGGCTTACCCTCGTCATCGGTAAAGCGCAGAATCATTGAATGTTCATCCCTGACCGTCATGGTAATCGGAGTGCCAGTAAACTTGTAAACGCCATCAGAAGTCTTGACGACACCCTCGTAAGGATAGTTCGCATCGATGTTCTGGAGCTTAAGCTTGATTGTTCCCGACTCGCTTCCCGGATCGAAACCGTAATCCTCATGCATGTACTGAAGGTTGATTTCCTTCTTGTTAATCATCTTTGAGTAATATTCAGGATACCACTGGCTTGCAAGTGCAGTCTCAATCAGATGGCTTGAATCCTCGACCTTGATGATTCCCTCCCCGTCATAATCGTAAGAACCGTCTCCCTGAACCTCGAAAGTCCTAAGGTTGTACGAAAAGCACCATCCCTCGATACCGGTGGACGTAAGAACCTTGTACCAGTCCCCCTCAAGCGGAGTCCTGCCGTTCATCGGTGCCTCACCCTTTCCAATATAGCAAGTCCTGATGATTTCGCCCTTCCTCATCCTGTAGACCTGCTTTGCAACGTTGTTCGGCTCCTTTCTGATTGGAAGACCGTCAATCACCGACACCGCATACTGCTTGTTGAACTTTGCGTTGGTATCGGCATACTTTTTTGCCTTGCCCTTTGACTCCGGCTCGGTAATCTTCCAAAGCGGAATCTCAATCCTCTCCGTACCTTCAGGATTCCCGATAAGGTAAGTCTTTGAAATGTTAGACTTCATATAGACCGGAACAACCTCTCCGTCGGCAATGTTAGCCTCTGGAATGTTCCATAAAACGACACTGTAACCGATTATCTCATTTGAACATGAGAAAAATCCCATCGTAAAAAACGTAAAAACAGCGCAGAGAACCGCAATCCCCGCTTTCTTTCCAAAATTTTTCATGCCAAGATTCTACTATATTATTTGATTTGTGGAAACCTCTCCAATCGCAACAGCCGATTTCCAGACCCAACTCATGTGGGGGAAGCCTCCCCCTCGACCGCATTTCATTGCGGTCTACCCCCTCTACGGGGGATGCCCCCGTAACGCCCCCGAAACCGAAATTCAAGGACGCAACACAAAAGCGGTTATTTTCCGCCCCTGTCTTCGGCACTGTCCTTCAAGACCTTACCGAAATTCTTCAGATAATCGATGAACGAAGCGTAAGAAAAGACGACGCATGCAATGAAAAATCCAATGGACACAATCTTCGCAACGTAAACGTTTAGGCACCATTTTTCGGCAAGACCCGTGCGCACCAGAGACTCAATCGCAAGGGCCAGAAGAATTGATATTATATAGAAGACAGTTTTCAATTTTCCGCCCTTCCTAGCAGCAATGGCAGTACCGTTTTTGGCGGCAACCATGCGCAGGAAACTCTGACCGAACTCGCGGTACAGAATCAGAACAAGGACAGGAAGCGGACAATAGCCGGAAAAAGTAAAGCAAACGAAAAGCGAAAGGTGCAGGAAAACGTCGGCAAAAGGATCGAACATCTTTCCGAAATCGCTAACCTCGTTGTTCTTGCGTGCATAATGACCGTCAAGATAGTCGGTGAACTCTGAAAACGCAAGAAACGGAATCAGAATGCAGGTCGTAACGATTGAAAGCACCGAACCGTTCGGAACCCCGCACCACACCGGCAGAAAATAAAGCACAAAAGTTATAGGAGCCGCCACAATGCGGACCATG
>CACYBG010000054.1 GCA_902772605.1 uncultured Spirochaetaceae bacterium | reverse complement strand
GAATTCCTTGATGAGCGGACCTTATCAGCAGTAACGTATGCCAGGCGAACGAGGGTCTCTTCACGGCGAATCCTATAGTTTTCACTGTCCAGGATGATTCTTACGTCCTCTTTTCCAAGATGTCCCGCATAAACGTTGGCCAGAAGCTGAAGTGCATCCAGATTCTTACCCTTGCGTCCAATCAGAATCGATGAATGGGAGCTTGTAAGCTTTACGCCAATCTTCTTTTCTTCGCGGAACATGATTTCAGCACTGATGTCGTATCCCATTTTTTCAATCATCTGGTTTACGAAATCAAGGATTTTCTGCTCGAATTCATCAACAGGCATCGGATTTGCAACCATTCCGGCAGAAACACCGGATGCCACAGACTTTGGTACGCGACCTTCGAATTCCGGTTCAACATGGTTTACGGAATCAACGGTTATTACGCGGATTCTTGCATATCCTTTCTTAAACAGAGACTTTTTCTGAAGTTCAAGAGTTTCCACATCAAACTGATCCCTTTCCAATCCCAATTCGACAGCGGCCCTTTCGATCGCTTCTTTTTCAGATTCTGCTTCAAACTCGTATATCATAACATAACCTCTTATATATTTTTACGCTTCATTCAGCGAGTCTTTTTCTTTCCGCCCTTGAATTTAAGGACGTTCTTATTGACAGCCGGCTTGCTCTTTTCGAGTTCCAAACGCTTCTTTTTCATGGTTGCATTTATTACAAGCTGCTGACCAATCTGGAAAATATTACTTACGGTCCAATAAAGCAAAAGTCCGCTCGGAACATTGTAGAACAGGAAGAAGAACAGAATCGGAAGACCATACATCATGAATACCATCTGTCCCTTGCTCTGGGTTGTTCCAGAACCGAACTGAGTTATCTTTCCGTTGAGCAGCTGAGAAACCAGATAGATGATTGGAAGAATCCTCAGGTGATTCTGCGTGAATGATGAAATCAACGGGATGTTCTTTTCCCATGACCATACGCTGTCACCGACTGAAAGGTCATCAATCCAGCCCTTTATGAATGTTGAGCCGCGGAATTCAAAGTAGTTGTTGAATACGTTGTAAAGAGCAATCAAAATCAACATCTGAAGAATCATAGGAAGACAGCCCGAAACAGGATTATATCCGGCTTCCTTGTAGAGCTTTGAAGTTTCTTCGCTGAGCTTGGCCTTGTTGTCCTTGTACTTTGCCTGGATTTCCGCCATCTTCGGCTGGAGCTGCTGCATCTTGAGGGTTCCCATCGCACTCTTTCTGCTGAGAGGGAAGAGAATCAACCTGAGAATGATTGTCAGGATGATGATTGAAAGACCCCAGTTCTTAACGAGCCTGTGAATCATCTCCAATGCCCACTTCAATGCAATTTCTATGAACGTAAGGAATCCGCTGGTCTGTATCGCCTGATTGAACTTTGCGTTTGAAATTCCCCATGAGTTCGTTTCCGCCTTGCTGTACTTGTTGAGTTCAGATTCGCTTCTTGGACCGACGTAAACATAGTAGACATCCTGGACGGTAGTAGCTGAACCTGCTTCAATCGGATTTCTGGTATAGAACACCTGAGAATTCTGATAGTCGGATTCGCTCTTCGTAGATGCCTTGACGGTCGTATTCATCTTTGAAATGTCTTCAGGCTTCAGGAGGATAGTAAAGTATTTTCCACCGACACCGGCCCAATCGTATGACTTGTTGTATTCCTTGTCGCTGAAAGTTTTCTTTACGCTGCTCTTACCCTCGTTGTATGCAATATACTGGCGGACTTCATATCTGTTTTTCTTATCGTAATGAGGTCCAATCTGAGGAGAGGTCCTGATTGTGTATGCCGCATCGTTTATGTTCAGGCCGTTTCCATCATAGGTCTTGATTCCGATTCCAAGCTTGAACACATATTCGCTCGGACAGAATTCATAGCGCTTCAAAAGTGTGAACTTGTGTGGATTTCCAAGAGAGTCTTTAGTTTCAAAGTCCCTTGTGAACACCACAGTGTTTTCATTTTCACGCTTGACTTCAAACATTTCGTTTACGATTGAAGAATTAGAGTCCCCAAATGACAAAGCAAAGGCCCTGTTGGTAGCCGTAACGTTGTCTACCATCTGAACGCCTTTGCCCGTATCCTTGTCGATATGATCCAGAAGTATGTAGCTGATTAAGTCTCCACCCTTGTTCGTAAAGGTTGCTTCGACCTTATCAGTCTTGATTGTAACCTGCTGCTCAGGAATCGTTTCCTTAACGCTGTTTTCTTCACCGTTTTCAGTAGCCGTTGAAACTGCAGCATCGGCGTTTTTAGCAAGTTCAGCCTTTTTCTGCTCCTCCAGCTCCTGTTCGATTCTCTGCTGTTCCGCTGCAGCCTGCTGTTTTGGAACGATAACCGTCATTTCAATCACCAGTGAGACGACCAAAACAACGGCACTAAGCAAAATAGCTATAATGGTATTTCTTTCCATAATAGTTTCATCCTTGGATTATAATTTTTTGAATTCCACGGTTTCCCGGGTTATTCAATAATCGGCCCCGACACAGTGCACCGAGGCATTAAGTTCTGATTAATCAGGAACCGGATCATATCCACCTTGATGGTAGGGATTGCATCTCAAGATTCTTCTGATTGCCAGATAAAGACCTTTTATCGGTCCGTGTTTTTGGATTGCTTCCAACGCATATTGAGAACATGTTGGCGTGTATCTGCAACACGCTGGAAAAAGGGGGGAGATAAAAACTTGATAAAATCGTATTAGAAGACTGAAAAATTTTACGAAAAAATTTCTCAATCCTTTAATAAACCAGCCTTTTGACATAAAATTCTAAATTGTTCACACCGCGATTGGAACGAGTCATTTCCGGGGTATACTAACAAAAGCATGTCATAGCCGGTGTTCAGGTGTGCTTTAAATAAACGATATGCCTCACGGCTACAGCGCTTTGATGCATTTCTTTCAACTGCATTGCCATATCCGCGCGGAAGAGGAAAACCGATACGATTTAAGCCTCGGTTGTTCAGCATATAGAAGAGTTTTGCTCCGGAAACGCTGACTCTCTTACCTGTCTTAAAAAGTTTCTGGATGTCAGCAGGACGTTTTATATGTTCATCACGTGTAAAACGTCCTGTTTTTAACAAGTCTGCTTCCATCCCGTAAAAAATCCTGCCAAAAATTACATCTTAGCAGTCTGGTTGCGACCATTCTGATATGGCTTCTTTTCATCAGAAACAGTCAGCTTCCAGCGACCCTTTGCTCTGCGGCGAGAAAGGACCATGCGGCCACCACGAGTAGCCATACGAGCGCGGAATCCAAATTTTCTATTGCGCTTTACTTTACTTGGTTGATATGTACGTAACATAATGATCGACTCCTATCTTAAAAAAAATTTCCCCTATGTGTAGTGTAGTAGGGGTCATAATATCATTATTTTTTTGAGTTGGTCAAGGGAATCTGAAAAAACAAGGGACTTTCAAGATTCTTCCATCATATCATTTTTTAAATCCGCAAAAATTTTGGCCAGTTCAGGTGCCAATTCATCGGTTTTATAGGATTTTTGAACGGGTTTCGACTGAAAAACCGTCCTGCTCAAATTCTGCTCCTCGATTTCTATCCGTTTTTCGATGTTGCGACGGACTTCATTCTGGCTGCCGGACGATGATGAAATCGATGCCTGAGATCCTCTGACCCTGAACGCAAGTGAATTTATCGGAACGTCGGATACCGCCATCTGCATACCCTTTATGATGAATTTCTTGTGAAACTGCAAAAGTGAAATCCATCCGGGATGATCAGCCTCAATCAAAAGGACACCGTTTTTCAAATCAACCACGCGGCTGTGGTCGATTAAATTTTCTCCTTCGTTCGGATTCTGTATCGGATTGACGGATTTTATCCTGGACAGGACGGAATTCCACGCGCTCACAATCCGGCTTGCATTTTTTGAACCTTCCACGCTGATGTTGTTAAAGGTCTTGTGAATCAGTTCGTTTATGTTTACGATTTCTTCGTTCATTTTATTTCGGACCAAACTCCCTTTTCGATTTTATAAACCCGAGTCGTATCATGCATGTAATTTTCATAAGGCTCACCGGGAAGGAACGTACAGAAAAGCTGATCGTAATCGGGGAGTAGGGCAGTCAACCTTTTTCGTTTTTCCGGGTCCAGTTCAAGCAGAACGTCATCCATCAGCAGAATCGGTTTTTTGCCGGTCACTTGAGTGTAGAAAACAGCCTGTGCAGTCCTCAAAATCAGTGCAACAAGGCGTCTCTGTCCGGTCGATGCAGTCGGTATGAATTGAGTTCCGTTCTTGACGAATACAATCCTGTCCCTGTGCGGTCCGGTAACTGTCGTTCCAAGGCTCCTTTCAATTTCGCGCTTTGATTTCAGCAGATTCATTATTTCATCGATGTTCGGAAGAGTGGCATCGTCATTATTTTTCCACGACGGAATATAGCGGATGTTGACTCCATCAATTCCCGAAATGCTTTCATACATTTTTTCGAAAATCTGATTGAACTGGAAAACGGCATCCTTGCGTTTCTTTTGGATTTCAAGACCGTTCATAATCAGCTGTATGTCGTAGGTGTCGAAAAGCTCGAATTTTCTTTCCTTCAGACAGAGGTTCCTGTTTTTTAAAATCCTCTTGTATCGGCGCATCACGTCTATGTACATCACGTCGTACATGCTTAGCGACTGGTCAAGGAAAAAACGTCTGCGCTCCGGGCTTCCTTCTGCAAAATCCAAATCATCATGACTGTAAAGCACGCAAGGCATCGTATTTATCAGTTCCTTGCGATCGTGAATCATCTTTCCGTCCTTTTCAATTTTTTTATGACCGTTGTCAAGGACTACAAAGGTCGTATGTACGTTTCCATTTTCCTCACGATAGATTGTCCTGAGGCTCATTGATTTTTCACCGTTTTTTATCAGTTCTCCATCAGCCCTGGTCCTGAAAGACGAACCGTAGGATGAACAGTAAAGGGCTTCCAAAAGGTTGCTCTTTCCCTGTCCATTTTCACCCGTGAAAAAGACTTCTTTTGCCAGAAGGTCTATGGGTGAATTCATGAGGTTCCTGTAATTTACCGGTGAAAGCGAAAGGAACGGCACTATTCTTTATGCATAGGCATGATTATGTGGAAATAATCAGCAGCCGGTTCTGGACGCATGGTAACCTGTTTCAATTCTTCCGTAAACTCAAAAGTGATTCTTTCGGTCGGAATGACTTTCAAAGGTTCATCGACATATCGGTAATTAAATGCAAGCGAACAGCTTTCTCCTGCATACTCGCACGGAATTTCTTCGTCCGCACTTCCCATGTCTGACTGAGGTGAAGTAATCTTGAGGATTCCGTCGCTCACTTCAAAATAAATCCTTCCGGCCTTTTTATCGACCATGAGTGCAACGCGTTTAAGTGCGCTGATCAAATCTGATTTCTGTACCTGGAAAGAGCGTTCCTGATGATCAGGGATGACGCGGTTGTAATTCGGGAACTGTCCGTCCAAAAGAACAGAACCGAATTTATAGTTTCCGAATTTAAAGAAAATCATCTTATCGACTACGGCGATGAAAATGTTTCCTTCATCCGGAGCACGCTTCAAAATTATGTTCAAAATCTTCGGAGGAATGATAACAGGAGGAAAATCGCTTACACCTGCCAAAAGAGGTTTTGATGCAAAACTCAGTCGCCTTCCGTCCGTTGCAACCAGATTCAGATTGTCGCCGTTTTTTTCCATGAATACGCCGTTCATGAAAAGACGGGTTATATCATCACTGACTGCAAAACTTGTCTGTTCAATCATCTCCTTGATTTCGCGTGATGGAACTTCAAAATACGGAACATCGTCGGCTGAACTGAAATCAGGGTATTTGTCAACGGACATGCTCTTAATCTGGAATTTGATTTTCTTATCAATCGGCTTGATTACGACCGTAATGGCCAAATCATTGTCATTCGTCAAAGGCTGATTGAATTCAATTTCACCTTCCGGAAGCGAAGTAAGGATTCCCATGAATTTATCGCAGTAAATAGTCGTTTCGCCCTCTTCCTGAAGCTGGATGGGAAGAACCGTTTCAAAATTTACCCTGCTGTCGGTTGCCTTGATTATCAATGAATTGTTATGGGCATAAAGAGCGACATTTGAACGGATTTCACCTACTTGTTTTGTAGTGATGATTTCCTGTGCGATTGAGATTTCCCTAATCATGGTATCTCTATCAAAAGTAAATTTCATGATTCCTCCAATTTTTTATCTGAATTATTTAAGTATAGTATTTTTTTCATCATTAAGGAAGTAGTGACACATAGGGCGTGAAACATTCATGAATTTTATCGTCAGATTTTTCTGCATAAATATACGGATTTCATTTTTTGTTTCACAGTCTCTAAATTTATAAATTTATAAATTTTAGTAGGAGTAATAATAAGGATTGTGAATTCATTGA
This sequence comes from uncultured Spirochaetaceae bacterium, assembly GCA_902772605.1. Classification (GTDB taxonomy): domain Bacteria; phylum Spirochaetota; class Spirochaetia; order Treponematales; family Treponemataceae; genus Treponema_D. The sequence goes on along the minus strand of CACYBG010000054.1, from coordinate 317 downwards.
ATTCGTGTCTAAATCCTTATAATAAAAGAACTTAGCTTGTGGAAAAGTCTGTGGTTTGAATTCACAGAATAAACACATTTGCACAGGCCGATTGGAAATCAACTGCTTTTCCACAGGATAATATCAGATTCATAACAAAATGAATTCACCTTGGTTTTCATGCTGGGAGTTTATTTTTTATAGTTTTTGATGTTTCTGATAAGCATCTGTATCGTAGAGTCCAGAACGGTGTCGGTTTTGAGCTGGTCCACGATTTTTTCATAGCTGTGGAGAATCGTTGTGTGGTCTTTTCCGCCGAATTCATTTCCAAGCTCCGG
>CACYBG010000053.1 GCA_902772605.1 uncultured Spirochaetaceae bacterium | reverse complement strand
TCGGTCAGGTCGTGGAATGTCCATCCGGTAAATCCCGGTGCAGTATGATTTGAAAGAACGGAACTTGGAAGAATAGCGGTCTCTATTCCACAAGCCGATACAACCGGCAAAGCAACAGTAAGGGAACACTGTCCCACGCATGAAATATCCTGAATCGTCAAAAGTCTTGTATCCATTTTTGCCTCCAAAATTTTGAAAGATTATATGTAAAATCTGGTATTGTTTATATACTCAATTTTTGCTAAATTTGATAATACCAGATTTACACGAAAAACAGCCGTTCACGGAGGATTTCATGATTACAATCAATTTTGAAAACAGGGAAAAAACGCCGCTTTGGGAATGGATTTACCTGAGCATAAAGCATCAGATTGAAAATGAAGTTCTCGGTGCAGATGAAAAACTTCCGTCCAAAAGAAGCCTGTCATCTCACCTGGGAGTAAGCGTTATCACAGTGCAGACCGCCTACCAACTGCTGATAGACGAAGGCTGGATCTATTCCATTGAAAAAAAAGGATTTTTCGTTACCGACATAAAGAACAACAGGATTGTAAGCGGAGCCATAAAGGCAGACGTTGCAAGGACAACAAAAATCTCAATTCCAAAAAAAAATCCTGAGCCCGACTCCAAAATCATAGACCTTTCAAGCAATTCCGTAAGCGAAGAAAATTTTCCGTTTTCACTCTGGGCGCACATCACGCGTAAAATTCTGACCGGACATTCTCATGAAGTCTTGGAACGGACTTCAGTTTTCGGAACTTCAAGGCTTCGTTCATCGCTTGCAAAATACCTCCTGGATTTCAAGGGAATATCGGTAAATGAAAATCAGATTGTAATCGGAGCAGGAACCGAATCGCTTTACACAATGCTCGCACAGCTTTTAGGCCGCGACAAGATTTTTGCAGTCGAAAACCCCGGATATCCAAAAGTAAAGAAAATCCTTGAACTTAACGGAGCAAAGACCATTGCAATCCAGACCGACGGCGACGGAATGAATATCGAAATGCTTTCAAAGACCGATGCCGACATAATACACATTTCACCGAATCACCATTTTCCAACGGGAACGGTAATGGGCATAAAACGAAGACTCGAACTTTTGGACTGGAGCGAAAAAAAATCAGGCCGATTCATAATAGAAGACGATTACGACAGCGAATTCCGATTCAACGGAAAACCCCTTCCCCCTCTCCAATCATCCGACACGAACGGAACCGTAATCTACATAAACACTTTTTCAAAAATACTTTCGCCCTCATTCAGGATTTCCTACATGGTTCTGCCCGAAAAACTGATTGCGCCTTTCACTGAAAAACTCGGCATCTTTTCATGCCCCGTACCGACCCTGGACCAATTGATTCTTGCCGATTTCATTGACGGTCGTCATCTTGAAAAACACATTTCTCGGATGAGGAACATTTACAGAAACCTCAGGAACTCTTTGATTCAGGCCCTTGAAAAAAGTTCGCTGTCCGACAAAATCAAAATCCTTGAAGAAAATTCAGGCCTTCACTTTCTTCTTAAAATCACTTCCGAAAAATCTGCACCCTCAATTAAAAGTTCACTTCTTGATTTTGGCATTAAGATTTCCCTTCTGGACGACTTTTTTCTGAACGATAAATTTTTGTCTTTCGATTCTCTTAACGAAACTGTTCTGGTCGTAAATTATTCGGCCTTGAAAAAATCAGACATTCCCAAACTCATCGAAGGTTTGGAAAAAACGATTTTGCGTTGATTTTTTACTCAAATAAATTTGGGCGTGCCCGCCTGACCCTTCGCCTTCGCTCAGGGTACAGTCGGTCGGGCTTTTCGGGGCTACGGCTTTCGCCTCCGACCACGCTGTCGCGTGTTTTCGCTTCGCTCACCCCTACAATCCCTCACGCGGAAAACATGCATTACGGCATAGGTCGAGAACGATGTAAAGAAATTTTACTTCCACTCTTTCTTTTTAAGAGCATTAAGGTAATTCTGTTTTAAGTCTCGCTGACTACCGAAGAAATTCATTTCAGACTTAGAAAACTGATTGTTTTCTATTTTCAATTGAAGAAGTTTCATCGTGCAAACAAAATCCGCAACCTGAAATAATTTATAGTCAGCCGGCATCACCTTGCGAAAAATTGGATTCGGAAGCAAAGCGTTAAAAACAATGGACAATAATTTGCTCACTTCAACCTGACCGTTATCATAATAAATCTTTACATCATCAAAACTTAGAAAATCGTCATAATGATCTCTAATAAATTGTGAAATTTGCTTTGAAAGTTTTCCAGTGGCTTCCACTGCATCTTCCATATGTTTTTTTTCAATGAAGAAACTTTTGTACTGGATATCAATCGACCTGATAAATGCCATCATTTTGTTGAAAATCCGACGTCGCTCAAAAACATCCATTTCTTTATAAACTTCTTCTTTACGGATAATCGGTCCCGTATGAATGCAAAGATTATTAAGTCCCAGATATGAAAGTTCCATATCAAGATGCTTTATTT
>CACYBG010000052.1 GCA_902772605.1 uncultured Spirochaetaceae bacterium | reverse complement strand
GGTACATTTCCGGTTCCCTTGATTACGAAGACTTCCTTTCCCTGTGCATCGGTGACCGTAAACTCATAGCTTGAAATTCCACTCGCCGCCTTTACGCTCGGATAGAATTCAATCGGTTCGCTTGGAAATGCCTCACAGCTTGCACTCATGTTGAGTTCGGTCTTTGAGGAATCCAACGTGAACTTTTCTGATTTTGCAGAACCGACGTTTCCAGCGGCATCAACACCCTTGAGCTCATATATGTAGTCGCCGTCCGAAACGAAATGTCCGTGAGAATCGGTTCCGTTCCATGCCAGTGAATCGCTGAGTTTTGAACCGAAGCTGAATGTCCTAACAACCGTGCCGTCATCAGCAGACTTGATTTCTCCGGTCCATGTCTTTCCGTCGGCAAAAGGCGGTTCTGCGGAAATCTGTTTTTGAGTCAAAGTCAGATTTTTTTCACCGTTGAAAATCCTGTCGGATGCAGTAACGTTTGCAGCGGGAGCGGTAACGTCCATTATGAAATCCGGAGATTCTGAAAGCGGAGGAACATATCCGTTCTTATATCTTGCAGAAAGAACAGCCCTGTAGATTCCGTCCTTCAGGAGAGTGCCGTCCTTTTTCTTTCCGTCGAAATAATCTTCCGGAACAGCACTTCCATCGCCGGATTTTTCAACGCAAAGTTTTCCGTTTGAATCAAATATCGAAAGCTTCCATTCGCTCAAGGTGTTTACTGCAGACGGAGCAAGAGGGAGCTTTATGTCGAAGTACATCAAATCCTTCACGCCGTCACCGTTCGGAGAGAAATATTTTCCATCCTTAAGTGAAATTGCGATTACGGGTTTTTCAGCCGAGAAGATTATGTTAGTGACGACCGCTTTTTCGGAAGTGTTTCCTGCCTTGTCGGTTGCAAAGATTTCGTAATGATAGACACCGTCCTTGACCAGAGAGCCGTTATCCGCAGTTCCATCCCAAATCACCTCTGGAGCAGGAGAAGAATTTTCCCACTTGTATGTCTTTACCTTTTTTCCATCGGCACTGTAAATGATTGCACCGGACCAAAGGACTTCTTCAGAACCTGTCTGCTTGATTTTAACGGATGGCTTGGTTCCTTCACCGAAAGACTTTTCATCATCGGTCATGGTCTCAAGGGTGATTACGGGAGCAGTACAGTCAACGATTACGTAATACCTTGCAGAAACACCGGTATTGTCGTTGTCATCCGTTGCGCGGAAAATGTAATAGTATTTACCGTCAGGTGCGACATCTCCGGGAACCAATCCCAAGGCGGAAGCTTCATCTCCAAGACGACCGTTCCAAACGATTGAGCTCGGAATGTCCACTCCGCTTTTCGGATTGAAAAGTTTCTTGAAGAAGGTCGTAAAAGTCAGCTTTTCCTCATCTTTTCTTTTGTTTCCGATTGTGCGGACCACATCTCCGTTTTCATTATAGATAATGAGCTTCCATTCCTTGATGTATCTTTTTTCCTTTATCTTGAGCGGAATAACCAGGGTGTCCTGAACCCCGTCATTGTTCGGAGAAATGTACTCGGGAGCCCTTTCTGCAAAAGACGACGCACCAAGAGCAAGACACAAAGCCGCCAATGTCAGTTTAAACTTATTCATTCGATTCCTCCATCATTCACCGGATTCTTCAAAAGTGAGCTGTTCGCCCCAGAGATATACTTCAGGAGCTTCATCATCGGTCATTCCAAAATATACGGTTGCACCCACGCTCAAATCATGGACGTTTCCGCAAAGATTCTGCCAGGCCGCCGCCGGTATGATTTCATTCTGTTCCCTCGTTTCGGTAGTATCTCCCGATGAAATGACCAGATGTACGCCAAGTCCGACTGAAACACCGTTGACCTTGTTCGTCTGGGCGATTTCACGTGCATTGGCTTCCCAACCGACGGTCAGGTTGATTATGCGGTTATAAGAAAGTCCGAAAGCCAAATCACAGACTGCATTCTGGAACGTCGGGAAATATCCGTCAATTGAAAACGAGCCTGAAAATTTATGGTTGAATGTTCCGACCGAAAAAAGTTCCGCGGCAAACGAAAGCCTTGGAGTGAAGATTCCAGGGAACGAAGTTTCAGATGCATCGCCATAGATTCCTGTAACAGGATATGTGCCAGAAAGCGGTTTTCCCATGTTCAGAAGTGAAAAACCGATTCGGACATCCCTCATGAAGCCCAGACGCTCAAGGGAATAAAGGAATCCCAAATCGGCACCGATGACGAAATCATATCCCGAACCGAAATAGTATCCGAAGTATGCGTTGAGTCCGACCGAAATGTTTTCATTCATTTCCTTGGCAAATCCGAAATGGGCCGTTATGTTGTTGCCCAAATCAAGTGAAGTGCCCTGAGTGAAAAGTCCCTCGGCAGCGGCAGTGAATACCATCCATTTGTTCGGAATGATTGCACCGCCTTGAAATCCCCAGCCTATGGAAGATGATGAACCGGAACCGTCAATCAAAAAAGATGCGGATGCGTTGATTGCAGTCCTCTGTTCCATGGCAGACAATGCAGGATTGTAGGCGATTGAACCGACAACCACGTCACCGAACGGACCGCCCGTAGCAGACGCTCCACCACCAAGCAAAGTCGGATTCGTAAGCTTGTAGATATTTTCCCCTGCAATAGGTGGATTATAGGCAAAAACCAATGATGCAAAAAAGGCAGCCACAGCAGACGCAAGGATTTTTTTCATAACATTTCCCCCTGTTATTTTTGTGTGGATGGATTCCTGAACTTTAGGCGCAAAAAGAGATGATTAATCCTGAAAGCGGAAAACCAGGGAACCACTGATTAATACGGAAAGCATTTATCAGCGGTTTCTTTGAAATTCCCCTGAAAATCATTTCGGAAAAAACTCAAGACATCCCACCCATATCTTCCATAATATACATAAAATAACGGAATTTGTGAAGGGAAGCAGCAG
>CACYBG010000051.1 GCA_902772605.1 uncultured Spirochaetaceae bacterium | reverse complement strand
CCCTCATCTTGAAACTGCGTTGCTAATAGGGGCGAAACAAGGGGTATTAAATCCGACTGCAATACCTTATGAGAACACCATACCCCGCTGCTCTGCGGCGGGGTTGGTGATTAAATTGTGGCTATTTATTAAAAAAAGGAAGTACCAAAAATGAGTAAAAATTCTCGAAGAGAGACGTTGCTGTCGAAGTACGGCATCATCGTGTTTGTGGAGATTGTAACAATCATATCGTTCTTTTTGATTGTAACTACATCTCTGACCCAGAAACCGGTTGAAAAAATCTATACCGAATCAATCGAAAACATCCTGCGGCAATCTGTTGAAAATGCAGAATCATGGTTTTTGAATCAGGTGGAGGTTTTAAAGGTTTTTCAGAATTCGGTGGTCGATCATTCTACGAACCGTGAAGAAATCAAGAAGATGATCAAGTCCAAGAACAAGCCTGAAGGATTTGAGTACGTCATGGTTTTCTGGGATGATGCCGTTGGTGCGAAGGATGGAGGTCCGGAAACCTACAATACTAAGGGCGGAATTTCTACGGTGGGAATTCTTGCAAAGGAGTATTGGAAGATGCACTCGAGTTCCAATGTCGATGTGTGGCTTGAATCTCCACGACAGTCAAATGCAGGCGGATACAACATGCCGCTTTTCGTAAAGTCCGATTTTACCGATGAAGCGACCGGTGCCACAGTTCATGGAGGAATGGTCGGATTTTTGGAATTGGCTCCGATAAACAGTCTTGCAGGAACGTTTTACAGGACCGGAAAGATTTCGATTTACGATGATACTAAGGAACTTCGTGCCGGTGAAGACATAATGAACTTTAAGGATTTGAGTTCATACAAGGTGATGGAAAAAAAGTGCACGCTTGCAAACAAGACATGGAACGTTGTCGCTGCGATTACAAATGAAGAGGTCGGTGAAATTACCTGGAACCTCATGAAAACTTCCATAATCGGCGGATTGGTTGTTGCGGTTCTGCTTGTAATCTGCATTCTGGTAATCATCAAAATCATGATAGGAAAATTCGATTCAATCAAGAGGAACATCGACAACCTCAATACGGGCGACAAGGATTTGACCAAGCGTCTGGAAATCCACCATAACAATGAAATTTCGCACGTTAAGGAATCTGTCAACATATTCGTGAATACGGTTCATGAAACAGTCAAGGACATCGGTGTGGCGAACCTGAACCTGCGAGATACGTTCAGCAAGGTTAAGAACTGTCTTGATGAAACTAGGATGCAGATTTCCAAGATTACGGATGAAATCGATGAAGCTACGAAAACTCTGGTCAGTGAAGATGAATGCGTCGTAAATACAAGCAATTCCGTGATGGAAATTTCCGAGAGCATCAAGTCCCTGAATTTAATGATTGAATCTCAGGCGGCATCGATTACACAGGCGGGTTCCAGCATTGAACAGATGATTGGAAACATAAAGTCGGTTTCCGGTGACGTTGACAGGATGTTTGCGGAGTTTGAGGATTTGAATGAGGCAACCATAGACGGAATCAAGAAGAATCAGGCTGTGAACGAGCTTTTGGAAACCGTTTTGGCGCAGAGTCAGTCGCTTCAGGAGACCAACAGGGTGATTTCGGACATTTCATCGCAGACGAACCTTCTTTCGATGAACGCAATGATCGAGTCGGCTCATGCAGGAGAGGCTGGAAAGGGATTTGCGGTCGTTGCTGAAGAAATCAGGAAACTGGCTGATACGAGTGCCACCCAGTCAAAGAGCATTGGAGAAAACCTCAAGACCATTGCAGTGAACATTACGAAGGTCGTCGAAAGTGCAAATGCAAGCAAGGTTTCGTTTGAACGGGTTTCGGAAAAGACGAGGAATACTTCTCAGATTGTTGAAAACATCAGGAGTGCAATGGAGGAGCAGAACGAAGGATCCAAGCAGATTCTTGAGGCTCTTTCCGCAATGAATTCGGCTACGAGCAACGTTCAGTCGTCAAGCCGTGGAATCGAGCTGGGAACCAGGAACATTCTGGATTCAATTTCAAGTCTGAGGGATTCGTCTTCAAACATGTCATGCAATTTTGACATGATTGTTTCAACGACAGAAGCAACGAAACATACGACGGAAAATCTAAGCGGTCTTACATTGGAAATGACCAATGCAGTAAATGATATTTCAGAAAAGATTGATGAGTTTAAAGTATAAGTCGCAAGAGCAAGCCTGTCAGGCTTGCTCTTGCTCTGCGAGTTTTTGTTTGGTCGCAAGGCTCCCATTTTTTCACTTCGTGAAAAAAACACAAAAACTCGCATACTGAATATTAGAAGCTACCGGCTACTGCTACTGCACAAGCGACTGTACAGCCGACCATTGGGTTGTTGCCCATGCCCATGAAGCCCATCATTTCTACGTGTGCTGGAACTGATGAAGAACCGGCGAACTGGGCGTCTGAGTGCATGCGGCCTAAGGTGTCTGTAAAGCCGTATGATGCTGGACCTGCTGCCATGTTGTCTGGGTGCAGGGTGCGGCCTGTTCCACCACCGGATGCTACTGAGAAGTATTTCTTTCCGGCAAGGAGGCGCTCCTTCTTGTATGTTCCGGCTACTGGGTGCTGGAAGCGTGTCGGGTTTGTGGAGTTTCCTGTGATTGAAACATCAACATCCTCGTGCCACATGATTGCAACACCTTCGCGTACATCGTCTGCACCGTAGCACTTAACGATAAGGCGGTCAGGGTTTGAACCATAAGGAACTTCTTTTACAACTTTCAGAGCTTTGTCT
>CACYBG010000050.1 GCA_902772605.1 uncultured Spirochaetaceae bacterium | reverse complement strand
CTTCATTCAGTTCCACTTCCTTCTGTTCCATAGCTATAACCCTTAAGCATTAATATTTTGTTCAATTATTGCACAAACCTGACTTATCGTCAAGTCAGAAGTGTCAATATATACGGCATCCGGGGCTTTTTTTAAAGCTCCCTCCGCCTTATTCCGGTCCATCCGGTCCCTTTCCATTATGCTGGCCTTGATTTCCTCAAGGGTCAATCCGCTTACCCCCTGATCGAACCTTCTCTGGGCCTGAACGTCTATGCTTGCGTCAAGATAGAATTTATGCTCGGCATCCGGAAAGACGACCGTAGTCATGTCCCTGCCTTCGCATATTATGCTCATAGACTTTACTATCTCCCTCATGCGGGAATTGACCAGATGCCTGAGTTCCACTATCGAGGAAACCTTTGACACGCTGGCATCGACCCTGTCCTGATGAAGGAGGGAATCCACGTCCTTTCCGTTCAGTATGAGGTGGGAATCGACGTAATCGAGAGTCTGACTGCGTGCAAATTCCATGACGGCATCAACGTCGTCAATGTCGATTCCTGCATCCAAGAGTGCAAGCGTATGCGCCCTGTAAAAGCTTCCGCTGTTAAGGAAAACAAGCCCCAGGTCTTCAGAAACCTTTTTTGCAACCGTACTTTTTCCGGTCCCGGCCGGACCGTCTATGGCAACAACCATTTCACCACCTCACTAAGAAAATTTGAACCGAAGGATTTTCAGGGATAAGCCCACTCCACGACAAACCGGAAATCCGCCCATCAGTCTTCCTTCCTGCAAAGCTTAAGCAGGGACTGCACCTCAACGGAAGTCAGATCCCTGAACTGTCCGAACTGCAATCCGGACACGCCCACGTTTCCGATCCTGACCCTCATGAGCCTTTTTATTCCGATTTCACGGCTTTCAAAAACCTTGCGAATCTCCCTGTTCTTTCCCTCGATGAGCACTATCCTCATCCTGTGGGAATTCAGTTCGACGGCATCCCTGCACCTGTAGAACACTCCGTCCACACGCACGCCCTTCATGAAATCCTCTGCAAGGTTTCTTGGAAGTGGGACGCTTGAATCTACGATGTATTCCTTTTCAAGCTCGGCAGACGGATGTGAAAGCGTCCTGGCAAAATCGCCGTCGTTTGTAAAAAGAATCAGTCCGCTTGAAAACATGTCCAGTCGGCCAACGTTGTAAAGCCTTTCGGAATAGGCATCCTTGAGGAGATCCGCAGCAACAGGCCTTCCCTTTTCATCCGAAAGGGAACATACGTATCCCGCAGGCTTGTTCAGGAGGACATAACGCTTCGTTTCCTCCATGAAGATTTCCTTTCCGTCGACCAAAACCCTGTCTGATGCGGAAACCTTCGTGCCCAGCTCCCTGGCGGTCTCTCCGTTTACGGTAACGCGTCCCTCAAGTATTATCGCTTCCGACGCCCTACGGCTTGCAACTCCGCAAAGGGCCATGTAATGCTGAAGTCTCCAGCTGTCTTTCGTCCGTTGATTCTGATTATCGGGCAAGTTCGAACCTCTCGCTTTCTTTTTCATCAAGCTGCGGCAAATCCGCAATGCTCTGCAGATGGAAGAATTCCAGGAACTCGTTTGTGGTTACGTACATAACGGGCTTTCCGGGAATGTCCTTCTTTCCGAATTCCTTTATGAATTTCCTGTCCAGCAATATCTTCATCATGTTGTCTGCACTGACATGACGAATGCTTTCTATTTCAGCACGCGTAATCGGCTGGCTGTATGCAATTATGGAAAGCGTCTCTATGGCGGCCTTACTCAGCCGTCCTTCGTTCTTTTTTCCGTAACGTTCCTTCACCAGGTCGAAGCATTCCTTCTTCGGGGTCAGAATCCATCCACCGACAATCTGAGAAAGCTCAATGCCCGAATCAAGGTCGGAATATTTTTCCCTGAGCCTGTCGATGCAGCGCATGACGGTTTCCGTATCCAGCCGGGTTATCTTCGAAAGAGCTTCCGGACTCTGAGGCTCGCTTTCAAGGAAAAGTACGGTTTCAAGGAGTGCAGTCTCGCTGTCTATGTTCAGTTGGGGTCTGCGCTCAAAAAGTTCACCGTCATCGGAAGCTTCGTTTTCATCGCCCTCAGCAGAACCTTTCTCTGCGGTTTCAGCGGAATCGACAGACTCCTCTTTCACTTCAGCAGGCTCTTTCACTTCACCGGAGTCCTCCGCATCTACTGCATCGCCGGCTTCTTCAGAGGCTACTATTTCATCGACGGTCGGAACCTTCGCCTTCTTTTTTGGACGCTGCTTTTTCTTCGGTGCTTCGGCCTTTTCTTCACCGACACCCGTTTCTTCAGCTGCTACGGAATCAACTGCGGGGACATCCGTCCGGTCGATCTTCTCTGCATCCGCAACCGCCACTGCATTCACATTTTCTACGCTGCCTGCATCTTCCTGCATATCTTTATGTCTCCAAACATTCTGTTTTGATATATATCCGCCAGTTGGTTCTTTACCGCTTCAAGCAGTGCCATGAATGCGCACACCACATCGAGCATGCTTCCACGTCTGGTTATCAAGTCGGTGAACATGCACTCCCCGTTTCTTTCAAGGAGTTCGTTCATCAGCGCAATCTTTTCACTCGTAGTTATGGATTCGTTCGTATCCAGAATCCTTTCATCCGGATTGATGTTCGTCAGGTTCCTGAAAGTCTTCTGCATGTCCTGAAGGAGGGACCACGTATCCATCTTCTGCCACTGGTCGCCGCCATCCGTAAAAGGGAGGTACCTCTCTATCTTCTTCCGTTCAAAGCTCCACTCGCTCTGCTCCTCCTGCTCTTCCATGAGGAGGGAAAGCTTCTTGAACCTCTGGTATTCGATAAGCTGTTCCACAAGTTCATCGCGCGGATCCTCCATGCTGTCGTCATCGTCATAGGAAACCTCGACGGGCAGAAGAGTCCTGCTCTTAATGAGCGCCAGTTTAGCGGCCCAGATATAGAAGTCGCTCAAATCCTGAAGG
>CACYBG010000049.1 GCA_902772605.1 uncultured Spirochaetaceae bacterium | reverse complement strand
TATCACCAGAACTAATGGCTTGCAAGAGCTGGTCTATTTCATCCTGTGATAATACTTCATTCATTCCCTAATCCCACCTAAGCAATTCTTTTTTTTAATATTGCTGAGTTACATCCAATTGTGTAAAGCGCACATCTCTAATTCTTGAATCGCTTAAAATCGTATCGTTAAGCAGATCCTTGATGTTCTGTCGCAAAATCTCTTCGTTCTGAGGCTTCAGGTCGTTGGCCGTCTGCTCAGAGAAGAATCTGCGCAATGTATCGGTGATTTCTACACGGCGGTTTGTGATTTCAGTTGAAGCGGCCTTGTCGTCCTTCTTGTATCCAAGTGCAACCTGAACGCGGACGGTAGCTGCAATCTGCTCGTCGGTATTCGTATTGATCGGATCAAGTGACGTGTACCAGTCATACGCTTCACGCTTTGATGTATATTCAGTGGCCACAGAGAAATTCTGCGTACCGCCATTTCCATCCTTCTTTGTAAGCCCAATTGTAATGAATACAACCGTAACGATTACAATTATCGCAGCAACAGCGATGAGAATCCATTTCAGAAGTCCGATAAATCCGTTCTTGGCACCGCCCTTCTTTACCGGAGCTCCGCCAGCATCGTCATCGGCGAAAGTTTCTGCATTATCGTCTGCCATAATATCCTCCATTCCATCTTTTTTGATTTGCCTGTTTTTAATTCCTGAAAATCGTTTACATCCTCAGCCCACTAAAAACTGCCCAGCAACAAATATCATCCTTCATTTATTTATCGGCATCTGATTTCCATCTTTAAGCATTATTTTAAAAATGCCCTTCATCCAGGATTATGATGTCTACCCTGCGGTTGTAAGCCTTGCCTTCCGGAGTTCCGTTGTCGAACATCGGCTGATTGTTGGCGTATCCTGCAATCGAAAACTGCTTTTCGTTTACGCCGAGCGCACTCAGGTAATGCAGTACGTTTGCAGCACGTGCCGTCGAAAGCTCCCAGTTGCTCGGGAAGTTTCCGTCAGGATCCACGGGCGTGTCGTCGGTATGGCCCTCTATCCTGAATTTCTTTCCGCTTACCTCCGGCTGTTCAAAGAACGTCGAAAGGCGCAGGAGAGTGTCGCGGCACTCCGCTATGTTCAGATCCGCACTTCCGGTATCAAAGAAAGTGTCGGAGAGCAGGGATATTACGAGTCCGCGTTCATCGCTGGTGACGGTGATGCGGTTGTTCTTGGTGTCGGGTTCAAAAATCGTTACGGCCTTCTTCTTTGCAGGTCCGAGCTGCACTCCCCTTTCCTTTGCAGGCAGTGAGCTGACGTTGTTTCCCAGGTCGGAAAGCCTTCCTGCACTGAGTGATATTCCGCCGCCGTTGTTGTTGTTGCTTACAGATGCCACGAGCTGCGCCATCTGCACTGCATCCGAGTCAGACGGATCGTACAGGGCGACAAAGAAACAGAGCATCAATGTAATCATGTCTCCATATGTACCAAGCCACGCAGTTGACGGTTTTTCAGGCTCTTTCTTCTGTCGTTTTGCCATTGTCTATTCCTTATATACTGAAAAAAAGTTGAAACTCTAGGAAAATCCAGGGTTTCTGACCGTCATGCATCGGAAAATCCGGATGCACCGTCGAAAAGCCCTGAACAGGACCGAAACTTAATCCTTGAGGAGTTCCGGCTCCAGAATCTTTCTGGTCTTAGGATCGAGATACGTAAGGAGCTTTGTGGCAAGGATGCGTGGATTGTCTCCGGTCTGAATGGAAAGGACTCCTTCGAGAACCATGTCCTTTGACCTCATTTCCCTTCCGTTCTGCCATGACAGCTTGTTGGACATAGGTCCGAAAAGCCAGTTGGCGATGAAAGAACCGTAGAGCGTAGTAATCAAAGCGGTAGCCATGTTAGGACCGAGGGACGACTTGTCTTCAAGGTTGTTCAACATACCGATCAAACCGATAACGGTACCCATCATTCCGAAACCTGGAGCATAACCGGCCCAGGCGTTTGTTATTCCGACCCATTCCATGTGGCGTGCTTCAGTCTGCGCCATTTCATTTTCAAGGATGGCCCTGATTGCAGAACCGTCATGACCGTCGACCATAAGGTGAAGTCCCTTGCTGAGGAACTTGTCCTCAAGGTCGTCAAGACTGTCTTCCAATGCAAGGATACCTTCGCGCCTTGCCTGTTCACTGAGGCGTACCATGTCGCGTACGGTCTTTTCTTCGCCGAACTCGTATTTCTTGAAACAGCGTCCAAGAATCTTCCAGATTCCGATTGCCTGGTTCATTGGAGCGGCAATCCAAAGCGAGAAGTACGAACCACCGACCGTAACCAACAGTGACGGAAGGTTGAGGATGTCCATGACGGAACCGCCTGACGTAAGAACGCCGAGCATGATCATTGCCAATCCACCGATAAATCCAATTATAGTAGCGAAATCCATTTTAGAGAAAATCCTCCCTTTTTCTTTCTTCTAATATATCAATCTTTCAAATTATACGGGAAAAGCCGATTCATGCACGACATGCAAACCGACGGTTCCCGACAATTCCATGCAATCCGTACGGACGCAAAGAAACTGCACGATTACGGGCCGACACCCATCCGGAGCCTCGCCGCTAGAGTTCCTGGTGGAATCCTCCGATGCGCTTCCTGTAGTCCACGATCTTGTCGACGACTTCCTGAGGGGTCTCCCGGACAACGATTTTCTTCCCTGAAAGGAGAGTTAAAGTGAGATCAGGATTATTTTCCATGCTTTCAATCTGATGCGGGTTTATCCAGTACTTTTTCCCATCCAACCTGGTAACT
>CACYBG010000048.1 GCA_902772605.1 uncultured Spirochaetaceae bacterium | reverse complement strand
TTTTGAGCATTTCGAGCGTTTTCTGCGGATTTTCTGATTTTGTAAAGACAAAAAGATTTTCTATGAACCGTATTTCAAATTTTCTGGAAGGATCGGTTTCCAAAATCGACATGCCCTTTTTAAGTTCGTCCATACACGGCTTTATCAAATCCAGCGACCGTTCATACCATGCTGAATCCCTTTCACCGTCTATCAGCAGGACTCCGCCATTGCATGTCAAAGCATATTTTATGTTGCCGATTCCAAAATCAATGCGCATGTACTGTTCAACGGATCTGGTCGTAACAGGAACAAAAAGAATCCTATCTTTCACCTCTTTCAAAAGTGAATGCGTTTTTTCCGTAACGAAGGATATCTCCCTTGACTGATATGTTTCAACGTTCTTTTTTTCGCTGCCAATATCATGCTTATACGAGTAAATGAGTGTGTTGTCTAAATCGGAAGTAAAAATCGTCATAAAAATCAATGAACCCCGCTGCATTAAGCAACAGGGTTTACGGCAATCCCCAAAAAACGTCAGGGGCGAAATTTTAGGGATTGCCTGAAATTACTTGTTTCTCACGAAAAGTTTTCTGATTAAATCCACAGGGATTATCAAAAGTGCCAATCCCATGGAAACCAGAAGTGCCTTTGGATCGAGCGTTACCGTTTCAAAAACTGCACCGCCGAATTCAATTATCAGCGTTTGGAGCACGAAGATTGAACCCATGACGAATATGAACCTTTTATTTTCGCCAAGGTGCTCGAAAAGATTCGCCTTCTCGGATCTTGTGTTCAAACTGTTGAAGATTATCGAATAGATGAAGAATGCAAACATGAAAGTCTTCGTGTACATTTCAACGTTCTGGCAGTCTTTCGGAATAATCAGTGAAGTCAATCCGCCGACATTTTTCAGTATGAGGATTGATACGACCGTTATGAAAATGGATGAACAGCCGATTGCAGACTTGATGTATTTTGTCAATATATTGTCGGTTCGCAACGCAGGCTTTTCGTTCATGTATCTTTCCAAAATCGGTTCACCGCCGAATGCCATTGCAGCCAGGGTATCCATAATCAGGTTGATCCAAAGAATCTGGACGATTGAGAACGGTTCGACGATTCCAAGGACAGGAGCAAGGACGTTCATGAGCAGAGTGCTGATGTTGACCGTAAGCTGGAAAATCAGGAATTTTCCGACTGATTTGGCCATGGTACGGCTGTTCAATACACAGTCCTTGATTGATGTCAAAGAGTTGTTGAGGATTACGACATCTCCGGCTTCCTGAGCGACCGCAGTTCCATCACCCATTGCAAATCCGATGTCGGCCTGTTTGAGTGCAGGAGCATCGTTGACTCCATCACCCGTCATTCCGCAGACATTTTCAAGCTGCTGGGCAAGCGTTACAAGGCGTCTCTTATCCAAAGGCTTTGCACGGCTGACAACCCTGAGGAACGGAATCTTCGCCTTAAGTTCATCATCGGACATTTTTTCAAGCATCTCATGAGTCAGAACGACATCGGTGTTTTCATCCTTAAGTATGCCGGCTTCCTTTGCGATTGCGACTGCAGTTTCCTCGGCATCACCGGTAACCATTACGACCTGGATTCCCGCCTTATTCAGGGTCTTGACCGTTTCAATCGCATCCTTTCGGACGTTATCGCGGAGACAGAGCACTGCCTGAAGCACGGTCTTTCCATTTGCAATCTTTACGGCGGAAAGAAGTTTCATGGTGCGCTTTGCTTCGTTAATCATCTGCTCTTCAACTTTCTTCTTGTCATCAGCGGTAAATGCTTTTTCCTCACCGTTCGGAAGAACATAATGCGTCACCTGGTCGATTATGTTTTCGGTTGCACCCTTCCAATAAACGGTTCCATCCTTGAGTTTTACCGTAGCGCATTTTTTCTCTGAATCGAATCCACTGATTTCAGCGACTTTTTCAGGATCGTTCTTTGAATCGTCGTATCCGTTGTTCAGTGCATAGGTAAGCAGTGCGCGGTCCATGTTGTTGCTTCCGATTGCCTTTCCTTCAGACACTTTTGCAAGGTTGTTCAGGGTGATTGCTTCAATAAACTCAGAATCAATAATCTTGTCCGATACGGAACCGTCTCCTGAAATGAATTCAACGAGCGACAGGTTTCCTTCGGTAATCGTTCCGGTCTTATCGCTGAACAGGATGTTCATGTATGCTGAATCTGAGAATGCCGCCTTGTGGCTGACCAGAATGTTTTTCTTGTACATCGATTCGGTGTTCATGGACTGTACAAGACTGTTCATCATCGGAAGTCCCTCAGGAACCGCCATGATTACGATTGATGCCATGAGCATGACAGCTTCTGCAACAAGAAGAAGAATCGTTACGACAAGTTTTCCTTCTTCCCATCCACCGTTGACGAGAGAGAAAACGACATGCAGTACACCGGCAACAACGGCAGCAGAAACACCGATTTTACCGATTCCGGTTGCAACCTTCTCAAGTTTGAGGCTTGAAGTATCCTTCCTTTCTTCCTCTTCACCGTCATCCGTAAGAGCCTTGTTGATTTTTCCAAGCTCGGAAGCATCGCCAATGACCGTAGCGACCATATATCCTTCGCCTGACGTAACGACTGAACCCATGAACACTTTGCTTTCAGAGGCATAATCAGTGCTTTCTGCATCGTCCATTACGGAAGTCGCTTTTTTAGTCTCATCCCTTGATTCACCGTTCAAGGCTGCCTGTGAAACCTTTATCGAACCTTCGAACAGAAGTCCATCGACGGGAACCTTGTCTCCGGCCTGAATGAGGACAGTATCGCCCTTTACGATTTCACTTGTAAGAATCTTTATCAATTTTCCGTTGCGGATGACTTTTGCATAGGTTTTATTGTACTCCTCCTGCAAAGCCTCGCTTCGGGACGTATTCCTGTATTCGGATAAGGTGCTGAATCCTGTTGCTAGGGCAATCGCCACTACGATACTGATGATTTCAACGACATCATTTCCACCGTTTAAGGCAGGAACAAAACATCCTAAAACTGCAAGGACTATTTTCAAAATCAAGGCTGCACACAATACCTTTATCCAGATATCGTCGAATGCCCCGATAAACATTTTCCAAAGGGACTCTTTTTCTTTCTTGGAGAGTTCATTTGTTCCAAACTTTGATTTGCTTTCTGCCGCCTGAGAATCAGAAAGTCCGTTCATCAAATCCGTTTTATTGATAGATTCCATAACTCAATTCTACCTTATTTCTTTTCCATCGGTTTATTTGTATTTTGATTGAAAATTAAGGAATCGCCGGTTAACACTCAGATATTAAGGTTAACACTTAACAATCAGCTTTCGGATTATTAAGTGTTTCCTTAACGCATTAATCAGCGACTCCTTGCGATTTATCATACTTCTTTATATGTAAGGAATTACCACAAAATTGCGGTTGTCTCGTCTAAAAGTGAATAATCCACATTCGAATCATTCAGCATTTTTCTCAAGAAAACTTTGCCGCAACTTCATTTATGTACGATGCCTGTATTCCTTCACCGACGGCATTGAACTTCCATTCTCCGCCATCCCTGAATACTTCACCGAAAATGACTCCCGTGCTGCCGGAATAATTGTCGGTCAGGTTGTAACGGCAGATTTCAGTATTGTTGCTCTTATCGACAACGCGGATGAATGCGTTTTCAACCATGCCGAAATGCTGCTTTCTTTCACCGGCCTTGTAAATGTTCACGGCAATTGCAATCCTGTCGTATTCTGCTGGAACCTTCTGAAGATTGATTGTAACCTGCTCGTCATCACCGTCACCGCCACCGGTAAGATTGTCTCCGTGATGATAAACGGCTCCAGACTTATGCTTCTTGTTGTTGAAGAAAATCATGTCGTCTCCGCTTGCAAGCTTTCCATTCTTCAAGAGATAGACCGAAGCATCACAGTCGATGTCCTGCGGAGTACTCAGCAATGAAGCAAAAAATCCCTTGGACTTCTTCACTTCGTCCCAGCCAAGTCCGACGCAAACCTCAGACAGACCGGGCTTATCTTTCGTTAAGCTTACTTTCTGTCCTTTTGACAAACTGATAGCCATAAAGACCTCCCATAATCCATTTTATTGTTCAAAATTGACTCAAAAACAGCCGTTTTGATTTAAGTTAATCAGCCGACCTCAATTCCAAAGTGTGCGCAGAGAGCTGCAAGTCCACCCTGGAAACCGCTGCCGATTGCATTGAACTTCCATTCGCCGTTATGCATGTAAAGTTCACCGACAACGATTGCAGTTTCGATTGAAAAATCTTCGCTGAGGTCGTAACGGATGACTTCTTCTCCGGTAGCCTGATCCAGAATGTGGATGTATGCATTGTTTACCTGACCGAAATTCTGACCGCGAGCATCGGCTTCATTGATTGTACAGGTAAATGCAATCTTTTCGATTCCGGCCGGCACCTTTGAAAGGTCAATCATAATCTGTTCGTCATCACCGTCACCATCACCGGTACGGTTGTCGCCCATTGATTCAACGGCTCCACTCGGATGCTTCGGATTTCCGTAGAAAACGAATTCCTTATCGGTAGGACACAATCCGTTTGCTCCGAGCATGAAAGCTGATGCATCCAAATCAAATTCCGCACCGTCAAATGCGTTTACATCCCAACCAAGACCGACCAGAAAAGTTTTTACTCCCGGTCTTTCCTTTGACAGACTTACTTTCTGACCTTTTGAAAGGCTAACCATAATTTTCCTCCCTAAAAAAATCTGTCATGACAAAAACTACGCAGAGGTAATTTTCATCATGATTCCTTAATCTTCAAAACCGTATCTGGCAATGACATCTTCGGTATAAGAGCATCCCTCAAGAGCTTCTCCGATTGCGCCGAATTTCCACTCTCCGTTGTTCCTGTAAACGGCTCCGGCAATCAATGCTGTTGCTGCAGGATTTACGTCGTTCATTTCGAAACGGCAAATTTCTTCACTTTTCTTTGAATTGCAGACCCGGATGAACGAGTTCTTCAAGTTCGCAAAAGACTGATCCCTGGATTCTGCTCCAAAGATGTTCATGAAAACTACAATCTTGTGGACGTTTGAAGGAACCTTCGAAAGGTTTATTTCGATAACTTCATCATCACCTTCACCTTCGCCGGTCAGGTTGTCCCCGCCATGCTCAATGCCGTAAAGACTTTCGTTCGCAAAATAAACGCAGCATTCATCGATGTCCTGAGAAATTACTTTATCATTTTCATCAAGAAGAACACAAGCGGCATCACAGTCGATGTCTTCATCGCCGGAGCTTACTTCATCCCAACCGAGACCGACCATAATGGTCTGAAGCCCAGGCTG
>CACYBG010000047.1 GCA_902772605.1 uncultured Spirochaetaceae bacterium | reverse complement strand
AATCGACAGGGCTTTCTGCAGATTCCACGTTTTCGACCGCAGGCTCGATTTTTTTCTCGGCTGCACTTTCAGTCGGGGTCGCGGCGGTTTCATCGACTATCGAATCGAAGAGCGAATCCACGTCGAAGTCGTTGTCCGGTGCAGAATATGGATTGGATTCATCCTGCTTGAGAGAGGAGTTTTCCTGTGCACTTGCATCAAGCTCAATCGCAACGTTGTCTTCCGTAGCTTCACTTCCCATGTCGCTTGAATCCATCGCGTTGTCGTCTATGTTGAGTTCATAATTCTGAACTTCCGGTACGCTCTTTTCCTTTTTATCGTCTGCAATCTTTATGTTTCCGGAATCTTCGTCGCCAAGTCCGAATTCGGAAAGGTCGACTGATTCGGATTCACCGAACGATACCGACTCGGTCGATGGAGAAGTGGCAGTCTCGGACTTCGGGGCAGAATCCTCTATGCTGTCGAACATCGCGTCAAAATCATCCAATATGTCCCCATCGGATGAACCGGACGTAAATGAAGAAACGTCAACGTCTCCAGACGATTCCGCATCTTCAAGGAATGAATCAAGGTCGCTGAAATCGACGTCGCTTCCGTCATCGAATTCCAGTGCAGAATCTTCGAACGTCAGGTCTATGTCAAGGGGTTCCTCAAAGCTTTCCGCCGCACTTTCCTGCTTTTCAGGTCCAAGCCCGAAATCGGATGAATCAAGGAATGCGTCAAGGGAGATGTCGCCGTCGGGCTGCATGTTCGTATCTGAACCAAGAAAACCGTCGGAGGATGAATCTCCGTCGCCAAGGAATGCATCCAGAGAAATCTCGCCGTCTGCCAAATCAGATACGGGCACCTCTTTTTTTTCAGGCAGAGCTGAAGAAGGTCCTTCCGATTCGCTTATGGATTCTGCAAGCGCCTCAAAATCAAAGTCGTCTGCAGAACCGTCGGAAGAGGAGGAATCGGAAACGGACGTTGATTCGGACACCGGTTCGGATACGGAGACATCGGCTTCATGAGGCAAAACCGATTCGGACTCAAAGGATCCGGATGCCACTTCAGATGCGTCAGGTTCAGCACCTTCGAAAGGCTCGGATACGTCGGAAGCTGAGTTTTCCTCGATCAGTTCAGGCTCAGGCATGGAGGGAAGCGTCAGGTCGTCTGAAAAAAGGTCCTCGGGCATGGAAAAATCCGCATCACGAACCTCTTCAGATTCATCGTCTTCCGCAGGCACGGAGTCGTTTATGCCGAACTCCTCCAGGTCCACGTCTGAAGTCTCTGTATCGTTTTCGTCGTCGGATTTTTCAGTCTTTTCCTGAACCGGGACGCTTTCACTCTGATGATCCGGTGTATTCTCATTGGATGCAAACTGTGCATTGTGTGGAGGAGTCTTGACCCAGACACCGTACTGGTCAAGTTCGTTATTCATTTTTGAAGTATTATCCATAAGTTAAGCCCCTTATGCTGTTTTCCAGTGAAATCCCGAGCCGTCCAAATCCCCACACCCCTGTTTAGCGGCCGGTCCACACCTATATCCATGATATTGTCGGCAGAATTCCTGAATTCCTTGAATCGCTTTGAAAAAGAGTAGGGTCGCGGAAAACCTTGCGCTCATACGGACATGCCTTTCTGCCGAAAATCAAGGCATATGATTAGGTGTAGATTTTTAATCGCCGCATGCATCGGCACTTTCTTTTACGTCGTGATTTCCTTTGTAGGGGGCAGGGACGGTCTTTGGGCGACCAGACAGATGACCGAACAGAAGATGCTCCTGAGTGCAAATGCAAATGAGATACAGAACACGAACACCAAGCTGACCATGGAAAAGAAGGCCCTGGAAAAGGACCTTGAAGTTGTCGGCGCATACGCAAAGGGTCTCGGTTACATCTACGAAGGCGAAAAACTGATGAAGATAAGCGGACTCAAGCCTCATGAAAACCAGATTTACGATGCCGGAACCGTCCTAAAGCACGTCGATGCCGAATTCATACCGGAAAAGACATGCAAGGGCGTAGGACTCGTAATCGGGCTTTTCGTGTATTTCCTCCTGCTGCTGATTGATTTCAGCCGCGGAAAGATTTCATTCAATTTCAGGCGTTCGGCAACGGACAGGGCACCGATCTATGACCTGCAGTAAAAGCGACGGAAAATCCCTCGAACTGGCGTCTTCATGCCTTTCATCAGGGGGGATAGCAATACTTCCAACGGACACTGTATACGGATTCAGCGGAATAGTGGACCTGAAGGGCAGAAATGCATTCGGAACGGACGGCAGGATACGGAGGATAAAGGGCAGGGACGAAGGAAAGCCCCTCATACAGCTGATTTCATCCCCACTTGACATATCCGACTACACGGACGACAGGATTCCCGAACAGCTCCTTGAAAAATGGCCCGGTCCGCTCACCGTAATCGTAAACGTCTCCGGAAAATCCCCGTATGCAGATCCCATCGGAACCGTTGCACTGAGATGTCCGGGAGATCCATGGCTCAGGGCCGTAATAGAAAGCGTCGGAGCCCCCATATACAGCACGAGCGTAAACAGAAGCGGATTTCCCGTACTTGACAGGATTCAGGCAATAGAAGCGGAATTCGGAAAAGATGCAGACCTAATAGTCTCAGACGGGGACAAGACCGATGCAGTACCGTCAACGATAGTCTCCGTAACGGACGGATGCATCAAGGTACTCAGGCAGGGTGCTGTTACGATAGGCGGATGAAATCAATGGGCGGGTGTTATTGTTAACACTGAATGAGCATACGGGGTATGCAACCCGCTTTCAGATTATTCAGTGTTTCCCTAAAAAAAAACGGATGCAGTACGATTCACGCATCCGCCGTTAACATTTCCTATTCAGACTTAGACCATTCAACGGAAATCGCCTTCGGGGATGCGCCGGTGGAACTTTTTTTGTCCTCCACAAGGGTTGTCTTTACCCCGGTCATCTTCTGCAGGCTGACGAGCTTAAGCTCCCATTTTATCGGATTTGCCGTAGCGGCGTTCTTCAGTGCAAGTTCCCTGCTCAGTTCCGGATAGAACGATGCATTTGAGCGGCCCTTCTGGGTTACCGTTACGGACGTGCCGTTCAGGCTTACGGTTATGTTCATGCTTGCACCGTTCTTGAAGATTACGAATCCCTTTCCGCCCCTGAGTATCACGATCTTGTCCACAAGGGTGTCTCCCGTCCAGGTTCCGGCAAGCGTATCAAGTGTCACCTGAAGCTGGCCTCCCTTCGATGAATCCGACGATTCGGACGACTGGCTGTCTATGTTGCTGAGAACGTTCTCAAGAGAGCTCTTTGCATCCAGAAGTATCTTGTAGTATGAGGCGTAGGTCTT
>CACYBG010000046.1 GCA_902772605.1 uncultured Spirochaetaceae bacterium | reverse complement strand
TCATAAATCTTGGAATAGAAAAAGGCATGACGCTTGAAGTTCATTCATCCTTAAAAAGTTTCGGCACGCTTGAAGGCGGACCCATGACTTTGATAGACACCCTCAAGGAATTGGTGACGGACGAGGGAAGCATTTTCATGCCGGCGTTGCGACTCAGCAGGGAAATGGAACTTACGGACGAAGATAAAAAACTTGGCATTACCGTTAAAATCAAAGTGCTTCCTGCAGATGCCGAAAAAACTGCAATGGGAATTGTTGCGGACACATTCAGAAAATTGCCGGACACTTTTTGCGGTCGTGATACAATCAGTACGGCGGGTTGGGGAAAACATGGAATGGAAGCAGTGACAGGTGGACTTGACTATCCAATCCACAATGGAGGAAAAGCCCTTTTGTTTGGCGTGGACATTTATAAACTGACTGCCATGCACTATGTTGAATCAATTACGCCTGCGGACATTAACAAACGGTTTGAGCCAAGCGAAGAAATCAACAGAATCTATCCGCCGGAAAAATGGTTTATTGAAGCAGGACATCCGCCTGTAAAAGCATGGTACACAATCCAAAAAATGGCTTACGAAAAAAATCTGATTAAGGAAATGCAAATCGGAAAATGCAGGACAATGTTTTTTGACATCTGGTCTGTGGTATCGATTTATGAAAATGAGTTGAAAAAGAATCCGTATAAATTATGGGGTATGGAAGAATAAATTTTACCGTCAAAAATTGGGTGTGTTTGCATGCCGCATTTATTGTGCTACACTGACATGAGGTACAGGTTATAAAATGGAAATAAAAGTTGCTTCGGAAAAAGATTTTAACGATGTGAAAAAAATCGTTCAGACCACAATCAAAACGGTCTATCCGAAATATTATCCGGCAGGGGCGGTTCAGTTTTTTCTGGACCATCATTCGGATGAAAAAATACGTGACGACATTTTGAATCGGAAAGTGTTTCTCCTTTGCGATTATGGAATCAACGTCGGAACAGTGAGCATTTCCGAAAATGAAATCGGGAGGCTTTTTGTACTTCCTGATTTTCAACACAAGGGGTACGGAAGGACATTGCTTGATTTTGCAGAAAAAAAAGTTTCCGAAATCAGTGCGAAAATAATCCTGGACGCATCTCTTCCTGCAAAAGCAATTTACAGAAAACGCGGTTACGTTGAAAGCGATTATGTAATTACCGAGACAGGTTACGGCGACTATCTTTGTTATGACATAATGGAAAAGCAAAGTTCCATCAACATGTGAGGTCAGCTTGAAAAAATCTGCCGATAATTTTATGGTATCAATATAATGATGGAACAAATCTTGATAGGAACAAGCGGATACGATCATCCTGAACTGAAAGGGATTTTCTATCCTGCCGATTTGAAACGTAAGGATTTTCTCTCATATTATTCGACGGTTTTCAATGCACTGGAATTGAACAGTACTTTTTACGGAATGCCAGACAGTAATCGGATGATTTCTTTTTTGGAAAGGTCGTCGTTCAAGTTGAATTTCAGCGTTAAGGCAAATCGGCTTCTTACGCATGAAGTCTCGCGAAGTTGGTCCGTATGTGCAGAAGATTTTAAATCCGCCCTAAAACCTGTGCTTGAAAAAAATCTGCTTTCTACCGTTTTGTTTCAGTTTCCGGAAAGCTTTTCATATTCCGTCGAAAATCGCTTTTATCTTTCGTCGCTGCTTAAGTCTTTCGAAGGATTTCCTAAGGTCGTTGAATTCAGGCATCGCGATTGGATCAGGGATTCCGTTTTTGACGGACTTGCAAAAAGGGATTCCGGAATAGTTTTCTGTGACATGCCGCAATTAAAAAATCTTCCGAACGGATTTTCTGCAGGAACGCCTTTCATCGGAAAACATGCATACATTCGGATGCACGGACGCAATGCAAACGGCTGGTACGTCTATGGAAATTCAAGTACCGAAACTCCACGCTACGATTATGAATATTCGGAAGATGAATTGAAATCTTTCGTTCCGATTATAAATGCATCGTTGAGAGAAGGACGCTCTGTGCAGATGTATTTCAACAATCATCCGAAAGGTGTCGGTACTAAAAATGCAGTCCAAATGAAAAATATACTTGCCGGTAATTTTCCGATTGACGGATGAAGCGTCAATTGGAATTGGATTTTCCCTTCAACCAAAGCCTTATCAGCATGAGTATTCCACGGAAGCAAAGTTCGACGGTCATGGCAATCCATATTCCAAAAAGTGCATGCTGACGGACAAGGATGATTGAAAGACCGAGCCTCAGTATCCACACGCTGATTAGATTCAATATGCTTGGAATGAACGTGTCGTTCTGTCCCCTCAGTGCACCGGTTGCAACGATTGATGCTCCATAAAGCGGTTCTGCAAAAAGTTCAAGCCTGAGAATCCTGACCGAAAGTTCCTGTATCTCCTTTACCGGCGTAAGTATTTTAAAGACCATTGGACAGATTGCATACATGACGACTGCCATTACGGTCATTATCGCCATTCCGGAAAATACCGTAATCCATGAAAAGCTTTTCGTCAGATCGCTGCGTCTTGCTCCGAAGCTTTGTCCGACAAGTGTTGTTGCTGCATCCGAAATTCCGTATCCGGGCATGTAGCATAGGGCTTCAGCAGTTACGGCAAAAGAATTTGCAGAAAGCGATGTAGAACCGAGCGGTGCAATCAATTTTGTAACGGCAACCAATGCACCTGTGAATGCAACGCTTTGAACTGCAATCGGAAATGCAAGTTTGACTGCTTTTCTGTCTATTGATTTCAAGTCTTCGGTTTCAAATCCTTCCTTTGAGGGTTTTCTTCCGCAGGTCAATCCCAGATAGGTCGATTTGTGGACCGTAAAATAAACCATCAATACTGCAATAATCACTGCACTCAGCGCAGAACCCAATGCCGCACCAAGGACACCCAGTTTCAGTACGTTTATGAATATTGCATTGAATCCGGCATCAAGAAGACAGAGCATCGAATTGAGTATGCTCGGCATCTTCATGTTTCCGCTGCATTGCAACATTCCTCCCATCAGGTAGACAGCCTGGTAAAAAGGTGTGGAAAGTGCGTATATGAGGAAATAGGTTGAAGCATCCTTCCTTATGGATTCGCTTGAACCGAGCCAGTCCGGTAAAAATCCGCTTATCGATGCAGAAATCAGAGTCAATGAAATCGAATATATCAGGCAGAAAAGGATTGATTTTTGAAGAATGTGTTTTGCACGGGTTCTGTTTCCATCGCCGACCGCCTGTGCAACCTGTACCGTAAATCCTATGGACATCGAATTGCACAGAGAGCTCAGGACCCATGTGGATGAAGCGACAAGACCGATTGAAGCTGACGCATCCGCCCCCAGATTTCCAACCATTGCCGCATCAATATACTGCATTAATATAGAAGAAAACTGCGCAATCATTCCGGGGATGCTCAACGACCAGACGTATTTCAGTTTTTGTCCTGCATTGAGGTTCGGATTTAGTTTTAAAAGCTTTGAAAGGTCAAAATCAGATGCCATTCGGACATTCTAGCGGAAAATCAATAAAATATACAGACGTTCCGCAATTTTTTGAAAAAATCCAGATTGATTGTCCAGAGGTTCCACAAAACGCAAAAAAAAAATATAATGTAAGGGATTAAGGAACTTCCGTTTAATCAGCGGCTCTTTTGGGGTCCGCATTTTTCTATTCAAGGATTATTTATGAAATTGAATCAAATTATCACGAGTCTTCTGGAAACTGATTTGTACAAGTTTTCAATGGGTCAGGCGATTTACCATCAGTATCCGTCCTATAAGACCAAGTGGACGTTCAGGTGCCGCAATACGGATGTTTCCTTTACACCGGAAATGGTTGAAGAAATCAAGGAGCAGATTCACGAATACTGTCACCTGCGTTTCAATGCCGATGAACTTCAGTACCTTTCAACAATCGAGTGGCTTCACGAGGATTACATCGACCACCTGAGGATATGGAAGCCGCGTTTCGATGATTTTGAAATTACGGATAATTCCGACTGCGGCCTCATGATTGAAGCTCACGGAACCTGGCTCAACACTTCCATGTATGAAATCCCGATACTTGCAATCGTCAATGAAGTCTATTTCAGGATGACCTATGATTACGGAGAGCTTTTCGAACAGTACAAGCGCAAACTTGAAGAAAAGAAAAACTGGCTGATTGACGGAAGCTACAACATAGGACCGTTCTCTGAATTCGGACTCCGACGCAGACTTTCCGCTGAGGCTCAGGATTTGGCAGTAAAGACCCTTTGCGAAAACAACGGAAAATACAAGGATTCTAGATGTGTCGGAACATCAAACGTATACCTTGCAAAAAAATACGGTGTCGTACCGGTCGGAACCATGGCCCACGAATTCATCATGTGCGTAGGGCAGGGAAATCCGATGTACAATCCTGCGTATTCAAACAAGCTTGCAATGGAATCCTGGACGAAGGAATACGGAGTTTTGAACGGAACCTATCTTACGGATACGATAGGTGATGTAACCGCTCACCTTGACATGGGATACACATATTCAATCCTTTTCGGCGGAGTCCGTCACGATTCTGGAGATCCTTACGAGTGGGGCGAAGAATGGATAAAGCACTATCAGGCGTTCTACGACAAGTACAAGGACGAGAGGGTCAATCCCAAAAGCAAGACCCTGCTTTTCAGCGACAGCCTGGACTTTAAGCGGGCTTCGGCACTTTACGCCCATTTCAAGGACAGGATAAAGGTCGCATTCGGAATCGGAACATACATAGCCAACGATACCGATGTCGAGCCCTTGAACATCGTAATGAAGATTACCGAGTGCAATAATTCGCCCGTTGCAAAACTTTCAAATGCAGTCGGAAAAACCATGTGCAAGGACGATTCCTATGTTGAATATCTTCGCAAGACGATTGCCTGGAGATTGGCGCATGAAGAAAAATAAGCGATTAAGCCTATTGACATGGTAGGTTTTGACGGTGTAGAATTTCATACGAAACCGCCGATTAATGCTTCAATCGTTAATCAGCGGTTCCTTTGGCTTTCAAAAAATTTTGAACTCGCTTGATTTTTACTGGGGCATCTCCTTTTGTTTTTGGAGATTGCCTTCAATTGGTTTATGAACATGAAATACGTTTTACAGAACATGCCGGAGCCGGGCAGTACGGTTGTCGTCGGTCTTTCCGGTGGAGTCGATTCGACTTTGACCGCACTTCTTCTCAAGGAAAAGGGCTGCAATGTCATAGGTGTCACCATGTCGCTTTGGGATGGACACATCAAAGAAGTTCCCGCTGAAAAAAAGACTCACGGTTCCTGCTACGGACCATGGGAAAAGGAAGAGATTGAAGAGTGCAGGGCGTTCTGTGCCGAACATGGAATCGACTATCACGTGATTGACGTAAGCCGCGAATACAACGAACAGGTCCTTGAGTACTTCAAGGGTGAATACCGCTCGGGAAAAACTCCGAATCCATGCATCCGTTGCAACGTGTTCATAAAGTTCGGCGCATTGATTGAAGGAATCAAAAAACTCGACATCAAATTCGATTATTTCTGTACCGGTCATTACGCAGCCATCGTTCGTCCTGAAACCGAAATCTGGAACAGCGGAAAAAGACCTTTCATGATTGCCATGGCACAGGATCAGGCCAAGGACCAGACGTATTTTCTGTACCGACTTCCTTCCGAACTTCTTGAAAAAGTCAGGTTCCCGCTAGCACTCATGAAAAAGGAAGAGGTTTTTAAAATCGCAAGGGAACACAAGCTTCTTGCCGCAGAAAGGGGTGAAAGCCAGGATTTCATCGGATCGGAATATTTCGAACAGCTTTTTGCCGACAAGCCTTCCGTTCCGGGAGATTTT